>JAAYYY010000113.1 GCA_012515125.1 Chloroflexota bacterium | reverse complement strand
GATAGCAGCAGCCGGGCGAGGCGGCGGAACGGCGGGTAGCGATGCTGCGTGCGGAAACGTACTTCGTCCAGGTAGAAGCTGACGTAGTCGTGCTCGGCGGCGGCCTGGATGGCGTAATGCTCCGGTTGGTATGTCTGTACGATGACACGCCCGCCCAACAGCCCGCGCCCGGCCCGCCCGGCGACCTGCGCGAGTAGCTGAAAAGTGCGCTCGCCCGTGCCGAAATCGGGCAGCCCCAGCGAAACGTCGGCGGAAATGACGCCGACCAGCGTGACCAGCGGCAGGTCCAGCCCTTTGGCGATCATCTGCGTGCCGATCAGCAGGTCGGCTTCCTGGTTGACAAAGCTCGACAGGAGCTGTTCGTGGCTGTCGCGCCCGGCCGTCGTGTCGCTATCCCAACGCACAACGCGCGCCTGGGGCCAGCGCTGCTGCACCAGCTCTTCCAGCTCCTCGGTGCCCAGGCCGAAATACCTGATCCGCGTCGAATGGCACTTCGGGCACTCGTTGGGCACGGGCACTCTGCGCCCGCAGTGGTGGCAGGCCAGCGATCTATCCGGGCGGTGGTAGGTGAGGGGCAGGTCGCAGCGGGGGCAGTTGAGCACCAGCCCGCAGTCGCGGCAGAGGACGAAGGTCGAGGTTCCGCGCCGGTTGAGAAAGAGGATGGCCTGCTCGCGGCGGGCCAGCACTTCGTCCAGGGCGTTTTGCAGCGAGCGGCTGAAGATGCTGCGGTTGCCGGCGCGCAGCTCCTGGCGCATGTCCACGAGCTGCACCGGCGGCAGCGGAATGGTCATCGCCTCGTCGGGGTCGGCCGGTTCGTGCCCATATCGGGTCGGCAGCTTCAGCCGGGCGGCCTGCAGTTCGATGTTCGTGCGGTGGCCCAGCACCCGGCGCGATAGCTCCAGAAGCTGGTAATCGCCGGCCTTGGCCCGGTGATAGGAGACGAGATCGGGCGTGGCGCTGCCCAGGATCACCAGGGCGCCGAGCAGCCGGCCCATCTCGACGGCGGTCTCGCGGGCGTGGTAGTAGGGCGGCGGCACGGGCGGCGTCTGCTTGTAGCTGTGGTCGTGCTCCTCGTCGAGCACGATGACGCCGATGTTCGGCAGTGGTGTAAACAGGGCGCTGCGCGGGCCGACGACGATGTCAAACAGGCCGCGCCGGGCGCGACGCCAGGTGTCGTAGCGCTCGCCGTCGCTCAACTGGCTATGCAGGACGGCGACCCGGCCGGGAAAGCGGGCGGCGAAGCGGCGGACGGTCTGCGGTGTCAGGGCGATCTCCGGGACAAGGACGATCGCCTGCTGTCCGCGGTCAATCGCGCGGGCAATGGCCTGCATGTAGATCTCGGTCTTGCCGCTGCCGGTGACACCGTGCAGGAGGAAGGGCCTGGGCGGCCTCTCCGGCGTAGCGGCGTCCATCGCCTGGCGGATCGTCTTCCAGACCTGGGCCTGGTCGGCGGTCAGGGTGGGCGCGTCGGCAGGCACGAAGATGCGCCCGGCAAGCGGATCGCGCCATACCTCTTCGTCGCCCAGCCGGACGAGGTCAAGCTCGGCCAGCCGCCGCAGATGGTGGAGGCTCGCGCCCGTCTGCGCATAGATGTCGCCGAGGTTGACCGGCTGAGCTTCTGTCGCCAGCAGGGCGATGACGGCAGCATACTTCTCCCCCTGGCGCAGGCGCAGGTAATCGTGCAGCGCCTGCTGGCGAGAGAGCGTCAGGTTGAGGCTTCCCGGCTGCGCTTCCCGCTCCACGAATCCGGCCTTTTCCAGCTCGGCAAGATCCGCCGCCGGCAGATTATCGACCGGTTGGGGCAGCGTGGAATAAAGCTCGCGCAGCCGCTCCGGTGGCTCTTCCCCGGAAGCCGACGGTACGGCAACCGTCACGGCCGGCAGCCGCTGGACGATCCCCGCTTCGACGAGGCCATCTACATGCTCGGCGGTGGCCCCCGTCGCCTCCAGAACGGCGCTCTCGGCCGGCAGCGGATCGGCGCTCTCCGCGAGATAGTAAAGCACGTCAGCCTGTTTGCTGGGCCGGCCGAGCTGCGGCGCCGCCTTCCAGATCTGGTCGGGCCCTGCGTTGAGCGCTGCGGTCCGCACGCGCTTCGGCCGGATGCGCGGCGGATCCAGCACGGTGCCCTTGACGACCACCTCCCGGCGCGCGAGCTGGTTGACGGCGTCCTGCCACTTATCGCGCATCGCCTTGGGCAGCGCCCGGCGGATCTGCCGGCCGCGCAGATCGCCCTTCTGGCGCAACAGGGCGACGACCTGCTCCTGGGCGTCAGTGAGCCGCCCGCTGCCGTCCCACGCCGGGTTGAGCGCGACGGTCACGTCTGCCCAGCGGGTCAGGCCGGGAGGCAGAAGCAGGCGCACGCAGGCGTTGAAGGGCGCCAGGTATTGCTCGCCGAGCCAGCGGGCCAGCTCAATCTGCCAGGGCCGGAGCACCGGCAGCGGGTCGATGATGGCGATGATCGGCTTGGTCTCGGCGACCGGCGACCGGCCTTCCAGCCCCACGACGACGCCCTGGGCGAGGCGTCTGCCGAACTCGACCTCGACCAGATGGCCGACCTCGATCTCGCGCTGCAGGTCGTGGGGAACGTGGTAGTGGAACGTGCTTTCCAGCGGGGCTTCGACGTTAATCACCAGCTCGGCGTACATATATGTATTATACCAGAGGTAGGGGGGTAAGAGCTAGCTCATATGTTCGACCGGTAATTGAGAAGGCTATCACCCGGACTGCGTCGTTCTGGCGGCCAGGGATGGCCGTAATCTGGCTACTGGCTGTGCCCGCATTTGCGCGATTCCTGCTGGCGCATTACCATGAAAAAGCCGGCCGGTCCGGTGCTCAGATCAGGAAGCTAACAGACGATGACAACCACGAGCGGCTCAGCGCAGAACACCATTGTGCTCAACGCGGATCCCGAACATGCCGGGCTGCGGGTGGCAATTCTCCTGGTCCTTTTCGCCGCCACGCTGCTCTCTTTTTTGCTGCTCCAGGAGCTGCTGACCACCCATCTGCCCGAGCTTGGATCGCCGGCGATCCTGGCCTGCCTGGGCGCCATTCCGCTTGCCCTGGCCGTGTCGGCGGGCATCGAGGCGCTGCTGAAGCGAAGCTGGCGCAGCGGTCGCCGGCTCGTCATCGAGCCGCACCGTCTGGCGCTGCAACACGCCGGCATCGACCAGGCCGTGCTGCGCTGGGACGAGCCGATTGTGGAGACGTGGTGGCACTTTCGCCTCGCCGGTTACCAGCGGGGCGGTCGCGAGCGGCGCATCCCCGACCGGTGGCATTGTGTGGCGGGGCAGCTCCAGCAGAATGGCGAGCGCATTGTCGCCTTTTCCTTCGTCTCGCCCGCAAAACTGGAAGCGCTGCAGCGCCGTTTCCCTCTGTTTACCCTGGAGCCGAAAGATGTCTATAATCGGTCGCTGCGCCGGCGGCTGGAAGGGCCGGCCCGGCCGGAGCTGCCGGCGGAAGTGATTGCCGGAGAGGCAGGCCGCTTCTGGCTTGCAGAACGCAACCGCTGGCAGCAGGGCGTCGAGCTGCTGCCCGGCGATTTCGAAACACTGCTCGCGGCGGTCCGGGAGCGCCAGGCAGACGCCGTAGCGCACTAATCAGGGAGGCATCATATGTTTGACTTCATCACCGAAGAACACCGCATGATTCAGCAGGCGGCGCGAGAATTTGCCCAGAAGAGCATTGCGCCCATAGCTGCCGAACACGACGAAAGCGGCGAGTTCCCGCTCGAGACGGTGCGGCAGATGGGCCAGCTCGGCTTCATGGGCATCGAAGTGCCCGAGGAGTACGGCGGGGTAGGCATGGACACCATCGCCTACGTTCTGGCGCTGGAAGAGATCTCTCGCGTCGATGCCAGCCACGGCACGATCATGTCGGTGAACAACTCGCTGGTCTGCCACGGCCTCCTGAAGTACGGCACCGAAGTGCAGCGGCAGAAGTACCTCGTGCCGGTCGCCAGCGGAGAGAAGATCGGCGCCTACAGCCTGACGGAGCCGATGAGCGGCAGCGACGCCGGCACGATGCGCAGCCGGGCCGTGCTGAGCGACGACGGCTCGCACTACGTCATCAACGGGCGCAAGTCCTGGGTCACCTCGGCGCCGGTAGCCGACATCATCATCCTGTTCACGATGACGGCGCCGGAAAAAGCGCACCGTGGGGTCACGGCCTTTATCATCGAGACGGATCAGCCGGGCTTCGAGCGCGGCAAGACGGAGCCGAAGCTGGGCATCCGCGCCAGCGCCACGAGCGAGATTACGTTCGACAACTTTCGCTGCCCGGTCGAGAACCGGCTGGGCGCTGAGGGCGACGGCTTTAAGATTGCCATGGCCGTCCTCGACGCCGGGCGCATCGGTATCGCCGCCCAGGCGCTGGGCATTGCCGAAGCGGCGCTGGAGGCCAGCATCTCCTACAGCAAGGAGCGGGAGGCGTTCGGGCAAAAGATCGGCGAGTTTCAGATGATCCAGCAGAAGCTGGCGGATATGAAGACCCGCGTGGAGGCCAGCCGCCTGCTCATCTACCAGGCGGCGCTGGCGAAAACAAAAGCGCGGGAGAGCGGCGAGCGCTACTCCCTTGAAGCGAGCATGGCCAAGCTCTTCGCCAGCGAAACGGCGATGTGGGTCACGACCCAGGCGATCCAGATCCACGGCGGCATGGGCTACAGCAAAGAGCTGCCGGTGGAGCGTTATTTCCGCGACGCCAAAATCACCGAGATATACGAAGGGACGAGCGAGATCCAGCGGCTCGTCATCGCCCGCGCGCTGACGGGCCTGCGCTGACAGCCCCGCATAACTCCCCATCTATCTCTGACAAAAGGCCCGCGAACGCGGGCCTTTTCATTTGATGGGTCACATTGCCGAAACAGATAGGGTCCGTTCGCTGCACCAAGTAGGGGTTTGCCCCATTGAGATGGGCGTTGCCCCGGCCTAGGATAAAGTCGTGGTCGCCAATCCTCTTACTCGCGGTTGTCTGGCGGCCCAGTTCGCTGAAAAGGAGACTGACATGGCCGAAGATTACCGTGACGATGAGAACCTGCTGGAATTCGAAGCGGACGAGGATGGTGTTCCCGACCTCAACCCGCAGGCGGCGCCGGACCCTGTTGGCGTCTACGACCGTCCTGAAGCGATGAGCGGACGAGGTCTGAGCCTGGCGGCGATTGTCGGCATCCTGATCCTGGTCATCATCGCCGTCTTCGTTCTGATGGCGCTGCTATAAGGCGCCGCAGGTCAGGCCCCGAATCTCACCGGCTAACCGAGGACAACCGATGGCTCAGCCCGCTGCAGCGAGGATTATCGACGTGGACCAAGGCAGACTATAGGGCACAAGCGAGCCTTTTGAATGTGTCTGGGCCACCACAGGAGCAGACATCGACCGCCGTTAATCGTGGTCGCCTCGTTGTGTAGAGGATCAAGCGGCTGCCCCACACGGGGCAGCCGCTTTTTGTGAATAGGGTACTTCCCGCCGTTAAGGTAGGGAATTGGCCCATTGAGACGGGCAGCTTTCTCTCCTAGCATGAGAAGTGTGGTTGACGAGAGAAACCCTAGCTGCGCCCTGGAACAGTGAGCAGCGGCAAATCGAGAGGAGATAAAACATGAAAACCGTTGTTGGACTGTATGACGAATTGGAAGATGCACGCGAAGCCATAGACGAGCTGGTCGAGGCCGGCGTGCCGCGCAGCGACATTAGCCTGGTCGCGCGTGATGTCACGGGCGAATACGGCTCGTATCTCGATACCTATGACGAGAGCGAGGACGTTGGCGAGGCTGCGGCGAGCGGCGCTGTTGGCGGCGCCGTGGTCGGCGGACTGATGGGTCTGCTCGTCGGCCTGGGGGCGTTTGCCATTCCGGGCGTCGGTCCGGTCATTGCCGCCGGGCCGGTCGCTGCTGCGCTGGCCGGTGCTGGCATTGGCGCTGCTACCGGCGGCATCCTCGGCGCGCTGGTGGAATGGGGCATTCCTGAGGACGAAGCCGGCTACTATGCCGAAGGCGTGCGCCGTGGCGGCACGCTGCTCGCCGTTCGCGTGGCCGAGAACCAGGTTGACGACGTCGTGGAGATCATGAACGACTACGACCCGGTCAATATCGAGGAACGCGCTGAATACTGGCGGAGCGAGTACGGCTGGGAGCGCTACGATCCCGCCGCCGAACCTTACGCCGCCGAGGATATCACCGCGTATCGCAGCAGCCTGAGCAACTGGGACACCGCTTATGACTACGGTGAAGGCATGGACCGTGACGATCTGCTGGACGAAGAGTACTCTCTATCAGAGCTGGACATGGAAGACGAGAGCCTTTACAGCAGTGCTGCCCGACGCCCGTCGCAGATCCGCGCCTATGGCGGGAGCGACGAAGGTCCTACACAGGGGCATGTCAGGCCGCAGGGGCAGGGCTCTGAAGGCGACGCAACGAGCGACGTTATCGGACGCGTTAAGCCGCGCGAACAGGGCTATACGGGCGACGTGACAAGCGACGTTCGCGGCCACGTCAAGCCCCGCGACCAGAGCTATGACGACCCAACCGGTGAGGTCATGGGCCAGGTCAGGCCCAGTGCCAGCGACCGTCCACTGGAGGAAGGTCACGACGGCCACGATACGCCCGCGTGGGCGGATCTGGAGAGCGTCTATCGCCGCAACTACGACACAATGTACGCGACGACTGGGCGCTACAGCTGGAGCCAGTATTCTCCGGCCTACCGCTACGGCTACAATCTGGCGACGGATCGCCAGTATGCCGGACGTGACTGGGCCGAGGTCGAGAATGACGCCCGCCGCCACTGGGAGATGGAGAACGAAGGCACCTGGCAGGAGTTCAAAGAAGCTGTTCGCTACGGCTGGGAGCAGGTGCAGGATGCCCTTGGCATCGGCGGCTACGACACGGGCGTTGACGACCTCAGCGACGAGTCGATGCACCGCCGTTAATCGCTGGTCACCTCGTTAAGAGAGAAAGAGTGGTTGCCCCGAAAGGGGCAGCCACTTTTTTTGCTCACACAGCCAGATCGAGCGTGAGCTGCTGCATCTCCCCGGTAGCGGGCCGTTCGGCGACGAAGTAAACGACCAGATCCTGCACCTCCATTTCGCGCACCAGGTTGAAGCCGACTTCGCTCAGCAGGCGGCGCCAGTAGCCGGCCGGCTCCAGTCGCATCGCGCCTGTGCCAGAGACGAGCCAGGCCGTCTGCGTGCGGACCGGTTGGGCGAGGATGAGACGGCCTTCCGGCCGCAGGATGCGGTACACTTCCCGCAGCAGGACGAGCCGGTCGCCGTGCTGCCAGAGGGCGCCCGCTGCCTCTTCCATGGTGACCAGCGAGGTGCAACGGTCGTGCAGCGGAAAGAGCCGGATCGTCGCTTCCAGCCAGTGCAGGCGGGGATCGGGCGGCGCCGGCCTGACGGCAAGGCGGCCACGGGCGAGCGCCCCGCCGGGCGCCTCCTGCGGGTTGTAAACGTCCAGCGCCGTAACCCGCCCGCTCGTCAGGCGGCGGCTCATCTGCTGGGGGGTACGCCGCAGCCCCATGCCTACGTGGACGAAGCGGCTGGTCGGCGTGATTCGCCCCAGCTCAAAAAAGAGATCTACCGGCCGCTGGCCCGGAATGTCGTAGCGCCGGTGGGCGGCCCACAGCCCCATGCCCAGGAAATAGGCGACGACCAGCAGGAGCAGAAGGCCGAAGGCGACCAGCCCCCACAGGCGGCGGCTGCTGCCCAGCAAGATGAGGAGCAGCGCCAGAAGAGCGCCGCCGCCGTAACCCAACACGTAGGCAGGCCAATGGGCGGCAATCTCTGTCAGCGTTCCCTGGTAGCGGCTCTCGGCGTCCACAATGGTTATTTTACCCGGCCCCAAACTGGCGTAAAATGGAGACTGCCCTGCCACCCCCAGAAAGGAGAAGATAGATGGACAGCCTCGACAAGGCCGTACAGACCCAGTTGAACAATATTTAGAAGAAGACAGGCAAGACGCTGGAGGAGCTGACTGCCCTTTTCGCGGCCAGCGGCCTGACGAAACACGGCGAGATTCGTGATATGCTCAAGCGCGACCTGGGTCTGGGCCACGGTGACGCCAATACGCTCACCCACATCGCGCTGCAGTCAGACGGCGCGCGCCGCTCAGGCGAAGGGGCTCAGCATCGACCAGGTGGTGGACGAGATTTACAGTGGCGGAAAGGCGCCGCTTCGTCCCATCCACGACAAACTGATGGCGGCGATTAACCAGTTTGGTGAGTTCGAGATTGCGCCGAAGAAGGGATACGTAAGCCTGCGGCGCAGTAAGCAGTTTGCCATGATCACGCCGGCTACGAAGAGCCGCGTCGAGGTTAGCCTGAACGCGAAGGAGCTCGAAGCGACCGACCGGCTACTTGCCATGCCGAAAGGCAGCATGTGCCACTTCAAGGTCAATCTTTCCGACCCGGAGCAGGTGGACGACGAGCTGATTGGCTGGATAAGGAGTGCCTTCGACGCCGCTGCCTAGCTCGGGCGGTTAGCAGCACACAGGGAAAAAGGCACGACCATCATGGACGGCGTTCGTGAGGAGATGGAAGCGCGCTACGCCAGCGGCGACGTGCCCTGGGACAACCCGCTCCCGCCGCCGGAGCTGATCGCGCTGGTCGAGGAGATGCCGCCCGGTCGGGCGCTCGACCTCGGCTGCGGCTACGGGCGCGCCGCCATCTACCTGGCGCAGCACGGCTGGCAGGTGGACGGCGTCGATTTTGTCGCCCTCGCCGTCGAAGAAGCGCGACGCCGGGCGCGCGCTGCGGGCGTCGAGGTCGCCTTCCACCACGGCTCGGTCACCGACCTTTCCTTTTTGCAGCCGCCCTACGACCTGGCGGTGGACGTTGGCTGCGGTCACAACCTCGGCTCCGATGGGTGGAAGCTTTACCACGCCGAGCTGCGGCGGCTCCTGCAGCCGGGCGGCCTCTTCCTGCTCTTTTCCCACGTGCGCCGCGACGGCGAAGAAGCGGAAGGCGAGCAGCCGACGCATGGCCTTGATCAGGGGGCGTTCCTGGACCTCTTCTCCAATGGGTTCCACGCCGAGCAGATTGTTCACGGCGAGACGGTCATGCCGAACGGCCGCTGGCCCTCGGCCTGGTTCTGGATGCGGCGCATCCTGCGGCGCCGGTAAGCTCAGGCTTCGTCGCCGCGCGGCGGCAGCCCCCGGCGGGGCCACCAGGTGCGCAGCGTGCCGCCGTCGGTCATGGGCAGGGGAAAGAGCGCGCCCACGCCCAGGATCAGGTTGTCGAGCGCGAGGAATAGCGCCAGATCGCGGCCCATGCCCGGCGCCCGCACAGCCAGCCGGAGCGCGAAAGCTGCCAGGGCCAACAGCGTGCTGGCGATAGGGCCGCCCAACGCCCGCCGGATGTGGATCTCCGCCGGCAGCGGCGGCTCGTCCCGCGGGTAGAGGCTCATCCCCAGCACGCCCCAGAAGTGGACGCCGCGCATCGGGTGTCCTGTCTGGCGGGCGGCAATGGCGTGACCCAGGTTGTGGACCAGGTCGCTCAGCCAGTGCAGGGGCACAGCCATCAGCCCGCCGGACAGCGCCCGGGCCGTTGGGCGCCCGCTGCGCCGAAAAACGAAGGCTACCAGGGCGGCGATGGCGACGGAGCCGGGCAGAACGGAGGGGCCGGCCGAGAGGTCCAGACCGGCGAAGCGGCCCAACGAAAAGCGCCTTTTCATCGTCGTTCCTCCCCTGTGGCCGGGGCCAGAAGCTCCGGCAGCCTGTCCACATCCTTCCCCAGATGGAGGCGGTAGGCCTCTGCCCCGGCGACGAGCGCGTGCAGCAGGTTCAGATGGGCCGCCAGCGCGCCCGTGTCCCAGCGATCCACGCTCTCCTCCACGAGGCGGGCCAGGGCGACTGCCTTTTCCAGCGGCTGCACCTCTGACGTTTCCAGCCCTCGTTCAATCTGGGGGAAGTAGAGGGCGCGCACCGGCCCCGGCTCTCCCCAGCCGCCATCGGCGACGGAAGCAGCCGGGAAGATGTAGGAGGCAGTCGCTGCATGGGGGTAGCCCCGCCGGTGGCGCAGCGCGGGCAGCAGGAAGAGCGTGGGGGGCCGGACCTGCAAATAGCCGGGTGTCGGCAGGGCAAAAACCGCCCCATCCCGCTGCTGCAGCAGAACGGCATCGTTGGCCAGATAGCGCCAGCCGCCCAGAAGCAGGCTCGCGCCGCTCGTCGTCTTGCCGCTGCCGCTGCTCCCGGAGATGAGCACGGCCTCGCCGTCGTGGGTCGCGGCGAAGGCGTGCAGCAGGTAATAACCACGGGCACGCAGCATGGGAGCGAGCGATGTCAGGGTCACGTCTTCCAGCCGGCCGTTGCCCAGCGCCGTGTCGAGGACGACCCCCTCAGCACGATCCTGATACAGCCGGACAAGCGCGCCGTCGTGGAAGTGCAGGAGATATTCGCGTCCCTCCAGATAAACGTCAACGATGCCCCGGTCGTCGGCGTAGACCGGAGGCAGCTCCGGCAGCGGCGGCAGGCGCCCGGCCTGCTGCAGGGTGAGGGCGATCTCCGGCTCGGCGGCGCATTCCCAGCCGGCGAACAGCCGCGCCCACTCCTCCTGCACCCCTTCTGCCTCGCTCTCCAGAAGTACAGACAGGTCGGCCAGCCGAACGCGCATCGTCTGCTACTCCGCTGCCTCCAGCTGGCTTTCCAGCGCCTGCACGAAGACCTCGTAGGGCTGCGCGCCGTCCACAAACTCGGCGCCCACGAAGAAGGCCGGCGTGCCGTTAACGCCGATGCCGGCTCCTTCGGAGAAGTTAGCCAGCACCTCGTCCTCATAGTCGCCGCTCTCCAGGCAGGCGCTGAAGGCGTCCGTATCCAGCTCCAGCTCGCCGGCAAGTGAGGCGAACGCGGCGGCGGCATCGGCCTCGCTGCCCCACTCATTCTGCCGCTCGAAAAGCAGATCGTGCATCTCCAGGTAGGCATCCTGATCTCCCGCGCAGCGCGCCGCCTGAGCCGCGAGCAGGGCGTTGGGATGGATCTGCTGCAGAGGGAAGTCCTTGAAGACGTAGTAGACCCGGCCCGTCTCGACGTAGTTCTCCAGAATCAGCGGCAGGGTCTCGGTCGCGTGGCGGGCGCAGAACGGGCACTGGTAGTCGGTGAACTCGACGAGGACGACCGGCGCGTTGGGGTCGCCGGTGGCGAACGCGCCGTCATCCACCTCGGGCAGCGGCTGCCGGTAGGCGTCGGCTAAGGTGCCTTCCTGCGCCAGCCCAACCGCGTACTCGAATAGCGCGAAGGGCTGCGCGCCGCGCACCGGAAATCCGTTGATGTAAAAGCTCGGGGCGCCGTTGACGCCCAGCGCCGCCGCTTCACTCAGGTTACCGGCGACGGCGTCGGCGTATCTGCCGCTCTCCAGGCAGTCCGTGAAGGTCGAGGCATCCAGCCCCAGACCGCCCGCCAGCTCGTTCAGCGCCGCCTCCACATCGTCCGCCTGCGCCCACGCTTCCTGTTCCGCGAACAGGGCGTCGTGCATCCCCCAGTAGGCTTCCTGGTCGCCGGCACAGCGCGCGGCTTCCGCCGCGATGCCCGCGCTGGGATGCATATCCAGCGGCAGATCCTTGAGCTGGTAATAGACAAGACCACTTTCAACAAGCTGCTCCCGGATCTGCGGGAACGTCTCGCGGGAGTAGCGGGCGCAGAAGGGGCACTCATAGTCGGTGAACTCGACGATGGTTACCGGCGCCTCAGGATCGCCCAGGGAGGCGGCGACGCTTTCGCCCAGGCTGACCGGCGTGGGGGCGGCGCCTGCATAACGCGGCTCTCCGGCGGCGCTCGTTTCCTCGGGCCGGGGTGTGGGCTGTGCCTCTTCGGCGCCGGCTGTCTCTGGCTCAGCGGCGGGCGCCGGCGCCGTGGGCGTTACGTCGGGGGGAACCACCGCAGGCCCGCAGGCCGCAAGCAGCAGGGCGAGAATCAGGAACGCGAGACGACTCATGGAATCTCCTTCGTGGGGCGCCAACGTTTAGACGGCTATCCCGAGCGGGCATTATCACACAGGCGGGCAACCGGGCGCAAGGCGCGTTCGCCCCCACCCGGCCTTTGTGCTAGACTCGTGGGATCGATTTTGACGTGAACGAACGACGATTTTTGGATAGAAGGACAGGGCGCGTGTGGACTCGCGGCGCGAGCGTCAGGAGCCAGGGGTGGTGGCCGTTTGTCGGTATCTGGTTTCTCGTCACGCTCCTTTTCGCCTGCGTGACGCCGGCAGCGGCCCAGGCGTTGAACGGCATCAGCAGCCCGCTGGAAGGCGATACGGTTTCCGGCATTGTCCTCGTGGAAGGCACGGCGACCGACCCTGATTTCCTGCGCTACGAGCTGGCCTTCAACCGCGGCGCCGACTGGATCGTCTTTGCCGAGGGCACGCGCCCGGTGCAGCAGGGCACGCTCGCCGTCTGGGATACGACGGTCGGCTATCCGAATGCGCCGGTCTTTCCCGACGGGACTTACCAGCTACGCCTGCGCGTCGTGCGCCAGGATTACAACTACGACGAGTATTTCGTGCGCAACCTGACTCTGGTTAACAGCGGCCCAACGCCGACGGCGACGGCGCCCACACCCGAGGCGACGGCCGGGGCAGCGGCAACGCCAAGCCCCTCGCCCGCTGCGGGCACGAGCGCAGCGGGCGAGCAGCCGCCGCTGCTGCCCTCACTGACGCCGTTTCCCACGCCAACAGCACCGGCGACCGCCGGCGGTGTGGTTGCGGCGGGAGGCCGGCCCGACGCCACGCAGGTCCCGGAAGGCGAGCGCGGCTGGGCTCAGCGGCTGCAGGCCGTCGATACGGGCCAGTTCAGCCGGGCTTTCTGGTTCGGCGTGCGCATCGCCTTCTATGCGTTTGCCGTCCTGGCGGCCTATTTTGTCCTCCGTGGTCTGGTGCGCCATCTGTGGCGCCATCTGTCGGCCCGGATGGAGGATGGCGGCGCAGACCGCCGCTGATGGAGAAAGAAACATTGTGGTCTCGCATCAAGAGCCGGCTGGCTCCCGTGAGTGAGCCGGAAGCCAAAAGCGCCGGCGGGCGCGCGATGATTGTCGGGTTGGGCAACCCCGGCCCGCGCCACGCCGCCAATCGCCACAACATCGGCTTCATGGCCGTGGACCGGCTGGCCAGCTCCTACGACATCAAGTTCGGGCGCAGCCGCTATAAGGCCCTGCAGGCGGACGGCCATATCGCCGGTCGGCCGGTCATTCTCGTCAAGCCGCAGACCTACATGAACCGCAGCGGGGACGCCGTAGGACCGCTGGCGGCCTACTACCGCATCGCGCCGGAGAATATCCTGGTCATTTATGACGAGCTGGACTTGCCGCTGGGGACGCTGCGCCTGCGCGAGCAGGGCGGCACCGGCGGGCACAACGGCATGAAGTCGCTCGTCAACCACCTGGGGCAGGGCTTCCCACGGCTGCGGCTGGGCATCGGCCGGCCGGTGGGCCGCATGGACCCAGCCGCCTACGTGCTGCAGGATTTCTCCGACGACGAGAAGGCGGTCGTCAGGGAGATCCTGCAGGAAGCGCAGCAAGCCGTCGAGACGTTCCTGCGCGAAGGGATTGAGATGGCGATGACCCGCCACAATGGCTCAGTACTGGAGAACGACGGGTAGCGATGAACCTGTCTGGCATTCTGGAATCCCTCGAGTTTATCGAGGCCTACGGGGAGCTGCTGGACCAGCTCCGGGGCGGCGAGCGCGTGCCGCCCCTGGGCCTGAGCCGTGGCGCCCAGCACGCCCTGCTGGCCAAGCTGGCCCTCACCTGCGACCGGCCTATCTTGCTGCTGACCGGCCGCGTGGACGCCGTACCCATCTGGCAGCAGGGGATGGAGTCGTGGCTGCCGGAGCAGTGCGAGCTACTGCGCTTCCCGGAGCCGACACCCCTGCCCTACGACCGTGGCCCGTGGAGCGAGTCGAGCCGGCTGGGGCGGCTGCGCGTGCTAACCAGGCTGATGGCCGGCCAGCACCCCCTGCTGCCGAACCGGAGCGAGCCGCTGCTCATTCTGGCCAGCGCCCGCTCGGCGCTGCACAAGACCCTGCCGCGCCAGCGCTTTCTCACCTCGATGCGCGTGCTGAAAGTGGGCGGCCTGCTCGACCTCGACGACATCCAGAACGAATGGCGGGAGATCGGCTACGAGCAGGTCAGCGTGGTCGAGGCGCCGGGCCAGTTCAGCCAGCGCGGCGGCATCGTCGATCTCTACCCCGCCGCGTCTCCCTATCCGGTGCGCATCGAGCTGTTTGGCGACGAGATTGATACGATGCGCTATTTCGACCCGGCGACCCAGCGCTCGGCCGACATCAAAGATAACGTGGTCCAGCAGCTCCTCGTGCCACCGGCGCGCGAAGCCCTTCCCGGCCGGCTGATGGCGCTGGGCAGCTATCTGGAGGCGGTCGCCGAGCCCAAGAGCGACGACCTGCCCTCCTGGCAGGACGACATTCCCGCGCTGCTCGCCGGCACGCTCTCGCCCCATCTGGAGTTCTACCTGCCGCTGGTCTACTCGCGCCCGGCGAGCCTGCTGGACTATCTGCCCGAAGACGCGCTCATCGTCGTGGACGACCTGCCGGCCCTGCGCAGCGCCCTCGCCGAGCTGCACGAGCACGCCGCGCAGATTGCCGCCGACCAGCCCTCGCTGCCGCCGGACTATCCCGATCCCGTCTTCGACTGGGACTATCTGGAAGAGGAGTTGAACCTGCGCCAGTTGCTGATCCTGGGTGAAGGGGCGGAAGGCGAAAACCCGCCGGCCCCGCCGCCGCTGGCCGACGCCTTCCAGCCCGGCCCGCGCTATGGAGGCCAGGTCCGCCCCTTCCTTCTCCAGCTGCAGAGCGCCCAGCGCGAACACGAGCGCACAGTCGTAGTCAGCAGCCAGGCCCAACGCCTTGCCGATCTGCTGCGCGACGAGATGAAGCGCGACACGAGCGTGCTCTTCGAGGAGGCGATGCCCTGGCGCGTGGTGGAAGACGTGCCGGAGCTGCCGCCGCCGGATCGCATCACCTTTGTGCGCGGCAGCCTGATCGAGGGCTTTGTTCTGGAGCGGGTCGAGCAGGACGAAGTCGTCCTCAATCTGTTGACTGACTCCGAGGTCTTCGGCTGGAAGCGGCCCGCGCCGCGCCGCCACCGGCCGGCCCGCGTCAGCGCGCCCGAAGCGCCCTATTCCGACCTGCGCCCCGGCGATTACGTCGTCCATCTCGACCATGGTATCGGCCAGTTCCACGGTCTGGTCGTGCGCGCGCTGGGCGGCACCGAGCGGGAGTATCTGAAGGTCCAGTACGCCAACGACGATCTGGTCTACGTGCCGGTCCACCACGCGGACCGGCTGAGCAAGTGGGTTGGCGCCGACGACCACGCGCCGTCGCTCAACCGCATCGGGGGTCGCTCCTGGCAGGCGGCCAAGGCCAAAGCCCAGCGCGACATTGCCGAGCTGGCGGAGGAACTGCTGGAGCTGTATGCGGCGCGCGAGATGATCGACGGGCACGGCTTCGCCGCCGACGGGGAGTGGATGGCCGAGCTGGAAGCCGGCTTCCCCTACCAGGAGACGCAGGACCAACTACAGGCCATTGCCGCGGTCAAGGAGGACATGGAGGAGAGCCGGCCGATGGACCGCCTGATCACTGGCGACGTCGGCTATGGCAAGACGGAAGTGGCCCTCCGTGCTGCCTTCAAGGCGGTTGTGGACGGGAAACAGGTCGCCGTACTCGTGCCCACGACGGTCCTCGCCCAGCAGCACTACAATACCTTTACCCAGAGGCTGCAGCCTTTCCCGGTGACGGTGGCGATGCTGTCACGCTTCCGCACGCGCCGGGAGCAGGAGCAGATTCTCGACGGGCTGCGCAAAGGCAGTGTGGATATCGTCATCGGCACCCACCGCCTGCTCTCTGAAGACGTCAGTTTCAAGGACCTGGGGCTGGTGATCATCGACGAGGAGCAGCGGTTCGGCGTGGCCGACAAGGAACGGCTCAAGCAGCTTCGCACCGAGGTGGACGTTCTGACGATGACGGCGACGCCAATCCCGCGCACCCTGTACATGGGCCTGACCGGCGCGCGCGACATCAGCATCATCGACACAGCCCCTTCCGAGCGGCTGCCCGTGCAGGTCTACGTAGGCGAGGCCGACGATACGCTGATGCGCCGGGCGATCCTGCGCGAGCTGGATCGCGGCGGGCAGGTCTTTTTTGTCCACAACCGCGTGCAGACGATCGGCATCGTCCACAATCTGCTCAAGAAGCTGGTGCCGGAGGCAAAGATCGCCGTCGGCCACGGGCAGATGAGCGAGCGCGAGCTGGAGCAGGTGATGACCCAGTTCGTCGATGGGGAGATCGACGTGCTGCTGAGCACGAGCATCATCGAGAGCGGCCTGGATATCCCCAACGCGAACACGCTGATTGTCGATCGCGCCGAGATGTTTGGCCTGGCGCAGCTCTACCAGCTACGCGGGCGGGTCGGCCGGGGCACGCGCCGCGCCTACGCCTACTTCTTCCACGGCCCGTGGAACAGCCTGACGCCCGACGCCCAGGCCCGCCTGGAGACGATTGCCCAGGAGACCCACCTGGGAGCCGGCTACACCATCGCCATGCGCGACCTGGAAATCCGCGGGGCAGGCGAGCTGCTGGGCGCCCAGCAGAGCGGCCACATCGCCAGTATCGGCTTCGACCTGTACACGCGGATGCTGGCCCAGGCTGTGCGCCAGCTTAAGGCAGCCCGCGAGGGGGAGGAAATCCCCGCAGCGCTGGTCGAGCCGACGACCATCGACCTGCCGCTGGCCGCCTACATTCCTACCGACTACGTGCCCGACGCGGCGTTGCGCCTGCGCCTCTACCGGCGCATGGCCGGGCTGGCGACGATGGACGAGGTGGACGCGATGGCCGAAGAGCTGGCCGACCGCTTTGGCCCCATCCCCGATCCTGTGGACAACCTGCTCTACCAGCTCCGCGTGAAAGTGCTGGCGGGAAAGGCCGGCGTCAGCAGCGTGACGGTGGAGAGCGGGCAGATCCGCGTGCGCGTGCCCGGCCTCGACCACCTGCCGCGCTACCGGCTGCAGCGCTATCTGGGCGAGGTGGTCCGCGTCAGCCGGAAGGCGGTCTGGTTCGGGCGCGACCTGAGCACCAACGAGTGGAAAATCATCCTGGTCCGCGTGCTGGAGAAGCTGGAGCTTTTCCGCAAGGAGTTGTTGCCCGGATTGGCCCGCAGCGACGACGAGGAGGAGGAGTAACCGGTCGCGCCTTCCCTTGCGCCGCTGTCTGCCTGATCGCGCCGCGTGGCTTATAATCTGCTCATGCAACCCATTAGCTTCTTTGACAGTGGTTTTGAGCTGGGGAAAGACCGGGCCGACGTCCGGTTGAGGAACCTGGGCGTCTATGTCTACGAGGAGGGGCGGCGGGTCGCGGTGGGCTTCGAGCTGACGCCCTTCCGCGAGCGCCCATCGCTGGAGGTGACGGCGACGAACGCGCGCGGCGAGCCCGCAGGCACGATGATGGTGATTGAGGCGCTATCGCCCAACTTCAGCCTGACGCTCCACCTCCGCGACCGGGTGCCCACCGACCTATACCGGCTGGAAGCCGTGGTCTATTATCCGGCGGAAGAACGTGAAGGGCGGATGGTGGTCGATCGCAAGTTCGCGACGTTTGATGCGACGCAGCCCGGCGACCAGACGGTCTGGCAGGAAGAGGAGTAAACAGGATGTTTGGCGGGATCGAACGAAGCCTAGCGACTTTCCAGGTCGAGGCGTTATCGGCTGAGTATTTTTTGCGCGGCCAGTTCAAGCCGCTCGGCGATCTGGGCGTCTTTCTTAACGACCGGCGGCGTGACTTTATCCGTCTGGACGACGTGGAGCTGATACCCCTGGTGGCCGGCCGCCAGCAGCGCGGCGTCCGTCGGGAGGCGGTGAACGTCCACAAGCAGACGCTGCTTGCCCTCTCGCTGACGGTAGCAGACGAGGCGCAGGGCGTGCAGATTCTGGCGTCCAAACGGCCCGTTGTCTTTTATCTGGGCTCTCTGATCGTGCGTGGGGAGCTGCACGTCAACGTAGACGCCCTCGACGAAGACCTGCTCGACGATGCGCGCGATTTCCACCCGGTGAGCAAAGCGACCATCTACTATCTGCACAACGGGGCTGCCCCGTTCGCGCGCGAGGCGCCGCTGTTATTCGTGCAACGGGCCAGCGTACAGGCCTACCATCTGTACGAGGAGTAGGCGTCTGCGCCTGTGTGGCGGCTCTAGAGCTGGCCTAACTTTTCCTTTTCGCGGCGCTCCAACTTTTCCAGACGCGAGCGTGTCTCGCGCCACGTCACCTTGGAGAGGCCGAGCCGCTGGCGGATGCGGTCCGGCTCGACGCCGCGCCGCAGGTCGGCCAGCGCCGAAGCCCAGCGCAGATTCTCGAAGCTCAGCAGCCCTTTCTCCAGACCTGCTTCCTCGGCCACGTCGCTGAGGATGTATTCCAGGTTGCGCGCGGTGCAGGTGAACAGGGTGTCTGGCGGTTGGTACTGCTCCAGATAGTCGTCCAGCGTCTCCAGCCACTCGGCGGGCAGATCGATCTTGCGCTCCTTGTAGCGCCGGTTCGGGTCCTTGTAGCGGATAAAGAGGACCGGCTGCTCTGGATCGCTGCGGTCGATGTGGTTGGGCACGATAGCCATCGCCTCGCT
>JAAYYY010000112.1 GCA_012515125.1 Chloroflexota bacterium | reverse complement strand
TGGGCTGGTCGCCTTCCGGCTGGGCCAGGCGCAGGAGGCGCAGGGTAAGTACGCCGAGGCCCGCGCCAGCTACGCCCGCTACCTGGAGGCCAACCCGGACATGGCGGCCTACATACAGCCGCTCATCGCCCGCTGCGCGCTGCAGGAAGGGGATACCGCCGCCGCCTTCGCCGCCTACGAAGCGGCGCTCGACGCCCCGGCCGACCGGCTGACCGAAATCGATAACCGCGAGGTACTGGCCGAGGTCTATCTGGGCGCGAGTCGCTTCGCCGATGCCGTGGCCCAGTACGACGCCATTCACGACCTCGCCGTCACCGAGAACACGCGCGGGCAGATGACCTACCGCGCCGGCTCCGCCCTGCTGCTCGCCGGGGACACGGCCGCGGCCTACGAGCGTTTCCTGACCGGCGTCGAACAATACCCGCGCGCCTACGAAAGCTACCTTGGCCTCGTCGAGCTGGTTGACGCCGGCTACGCTGTCTCCCAGTACCAGCGCGGACTGGTCGATTATTACGCCGGCGCCTACATACCGGCCATCGCCGCCTTCGAAAGCCACCTCGCGAGCAATCCGGCCGACGACATGGCCTATCTATACCTGGCCTGGTCGCACGAGGCGCTGGGCGACACCGACGCGGCGCTGGCCCAACTGGAGCAGTACGCTGCCGCCGCCGAGGGCAACGCCGCCCGCGCCCTGGCCGAAAAAGCGGCCCTCTACAACCGCGCCGGCGTGGGCGACGCCGCGCTGTCCGCCTATCTGGAGCTGCGCGAGAGCTACCCGAAGAGCGAGCACGCCGCCGAGGCTACCTGGCAGGCCGCCCTCCTGCAGGACGCGGCGGGCGCTACGGCGGAGGCGCTGGCTCTCTATTGGGCGCTGGTCGAGGAGCACCCGGAACACGAGCAGGCGCCCCGCGCCCTCTTCCGCGCCGGGCTGCGCGAGTGGCAGAACGGCAACACGGCCGAGGCGACCGATATCTGGCAGCGCCTCGCCGCGGCCTACCCGAACGCCGATTACGGCGCCGCCGCTATCGTCTGGCTGCTGCGCGCGCTGCCGGAGGAGGAAGCCGCGCCGGTTGTAATCACGGCGACGGCCCTGTCCGGCGTTAGCTACTACCCGCTGCGCGCTGTGGAAGTGGCCAGGGGCGAGACGCCCTTCACGCCGCTGCCGGCCATCGACCTGCAGCCCGACGAGGTGGCCGAGCTGGCCGAAGCCGAAGCCTGGATGCGGGCTACCTTTGGCATCGAAGAAGGCACGCCCATCGCCGGCCTGAGCGACGCCCTGCGCGCCGACGGCCGGCTGGTGCGCGGCGAAAAGCTCTGGCAGCTCGGCCTGCGCGAGGAAGCGCGGCGGGAGCTGGAAGGTCTGCGGGAGGCCAACGCCGACAACCCGCTGGCGACCTTCCAGCTGGCCCTCTATTTCCGCGAGCTGGGGCTATACCGCTCGTCTATCCTGGCGGCGGAGCGGCTGATGGCGCTGGCGGGCGTCACCGTATTCGACGCG
Source organism: Chloroflexota bacterium (assembly GCA_012515125.1). GTDB lineage: Bacteria > Chloroflexota > Anaerolineae > Promineifilales > Promineifilaceae > JAAYYY01. Next base: position 1,906 of record JAAYYY010000112.1, on the reverse strand, counting down.
CCGCACCTGATCGGCCGGCTCAGCTATCCGGTCTACTTCCAGGAGCTGATCCTGCCTCTGGCCGAGAAGTATGGTTACGATCCCCTGCTGCAGTTCGCCCTCGTGCGCCAGGAAAGCCTTTACGAGAGCTTCGTCTCCTCGCACGCCGGCGCGCAGGGGCTCAGCCAGGTGATGCCCGGCACCGGCGACGACATCGCCCGGCAGCTCTCCTGGCCCGACTATGACAACGCCGATCTTTACCGCCCCTACGTGGGGCTGGAGTTTGGCGCGTACTACCTCTCGCAACAGCTACGCGCCTTCGACGGCAACGTCTACGCGGCGCTCTCGGCCTACAATGGCGGCCCCGGCAGCGCTGCCCGCTGGGTCGCCGGGGCAGGGACCGACCCCGACCTCTTCCTGGAGACGGTTGATTTCCGCGAGACGCGCCTCTATATCCAGCGCATTTATACGGGCTACGCCGTCTATCAGTATCTTTACGGTGTGCCCGATAGGTAGGGGCGGGTTTGAAACCCGCCCGCCCGCCTGTACAGACCCGCCCGTAGGGGCGGGTCTTGTGAACCTTTACAAAACAGGTAGGTAATGGGCCGGCCAACATGCTTGAGCATGTTTTCTGCGTCAGCCTGAGAATTCATTCTCAGGCGGCCCCGGCGGACGACCGCCGGTGGGCTGTCGAATACAGCCCGCCTCGCCGCCGCCGAAAGAATTCGGCGTCTGAGGGGGCAAACACGTTAAAACGTGTTGGGTCGGCCCGGAGACCATTACCTACCCAATTTGTAGAGCTTTTTCAAGCCTGCCTGTACAGAACAGCCTTACCGTAGGGGCGGGTTTCAAACCCGCCCCTACAGAACCCGCCCATACAAACCCGGCGGAGGTGAGCAGCGATGGGATTTGAGTGGCAAACCGGCGACGACGAAGGCGAGGAGTGGCACGAGCCGCGGCCTAACTACCGCTATCGCTCGGCCCGCTGGCGCTGGTATCTGCTGGGCGTCATCGCCCTTCTCGCCGCCGGGATCATCACCTGGCGGCTGGCCGAGCGCCGTGTGGAAGCCAGCAGCGAGCAGATGCGCGCCGACGTGCGCGCCAGCCACGAGCTGGTCCAGCGCGCCGCCGCCAGCTCTGACGTCGAACTTCTGCGCACGGCACTCTCCGGGCGCGACGAGGAGTGGACGGCCACGCAGCGCGAGCTGGCGGACGAGGGCTACAGCTACACGGCGGCGCCCCGGCTGCTCTTGCTGGAGCCGGTCGGCGCGCCCGAAGAGCGCTCGCTGACGCTGGCCCCCAACCTGCGCAGCGCCGAGCTGGTGCTGGCACAGGAATACACGCCGACCGCCGCCAGCGTGCTCACCGGGCCGGTCGTGCTCGAACAGACTCATACTTACCGTCGCGGCGCGAACCGCTGGCTGCTGGCCCCGCCGGACGAGGAATTCTGGGGCGTGCAGCGCTCCACGCGCACAGGCCGCGTCGTCGTCGAGTTTCCGGAGCGCGACGAGGAGCTGGCCCGCCGTCTCGCCGATGACCTGTCGGACGGCGTGGAGGCCCTCTGCGCCCTGCAGTCGGGCCGCTGCCCCCCCGAACTCGTCGTCACGGTTACCCTGGAAGACGACCCCGCCAGCCTGCTGGCCTTTACCGATAGCCGGCAGATGCTTCGCAGCGGGGCGAGGGTCAGCCTGCCTGCCCCTTCTCTCCTGGGCATCCCCCAGGACGACGCCGGCTACCGGGCGCTGCACGACGCCTACGCCCGCTACCTCTACTCGGCGCTCGCGCCGCAGCTCACGAACTGGGAATGCTGCGGGCACGCCCTCTTCTGGCAGGCGCTGCTCCAGGCCCGGCTCAACGACCTGGGCCTCGCCCCGCCACTCCTTTCGCCCGCCGAGACATTCGCCGCCCTCGACCTGGTGACGAACGT
>JAAYYY010000111.1 GCA_012515125.1 Chloroflexota bacterium | reverse complement strand
TCGACAAAGAGGCCGACGAGATCGGCCTTCAGCGCAGCAGCCAGTCCTGCCGCGGCCTGCAGCGCCGCGAGGCTGCTGGTCGAGGCATCCAGCGCGACCAGAATGCGCTGGATCTGCTTCTCCAGCTCTTCGACAACGCTTGATTCCAGTGGTTCGGTCATCGGTACTCCAGTGAGCAGTCAGCCATTGGCCTCTAGCCGCTAGCTAACGGCCAATGGCTAAAGACTGTCTGCCTCGGTCGGGCCATCGGGATCGGGGATATCGTCGGGCGGCAGGTCGGGCTCGGGCGGGGGGGCAAGCCGGACGATTTCCACCTCTTCTTTATCGCGCTGGTTGTTCCCGAAGCGGCGGGCGGTCCGGGCCACGTGCTCCAGCCTCTCGACGATCATGGCGTTCAGGGTACCTTCGGGATAATCGCCATCTTCGTCCGGCTGGCCGGCCGGGATGCCGGTGAGGATCTCGATGCCCTGGTCCACGTGGCTGATCGGGTAGATGTAGAATTTGCCCTCCGCAACCGCCTGGCGCACGTCTTCCCGTAACATCAGGTTCTTGACGTTCGACTCGGGGATGAGGACACCCTGGTCGCCTGTCAGCCCGCGCGACAGGCAGACATCGTAGAACCCTTCAATCTTCTCGTTCACGCCGCCAATAGCCTGTACCTGACCGAGCTGGTTGACGGAGCCGGTCACGGCCAGCCCCTGGCGGATGGGTACGTCGGCCAGCGCCGAGAGCAGGGCATACAGCTCGGCGCTACTGGCGCTATCGCCGTCCACGCCGCCGTAGCTCTGTTCAAAGACCAGGCTGGCATTCAGGCTGAAGGGGCGGTCACCGCTGAACCGGCTGGCAATGAAACTGGATAGGATGAGCACGCCCTTGGTATGCAGTGGCCCGCCGAGTTCGACACGCCGCTCCACGTCGATGACCTCGCCGCGCCCCATGCGCACTGTCGCGGTAATACGATTCGGCCGGCCAAACGCCGTCATGCCGAGGGATATGACGGACAGGCCGTTGATCTGGCCGACTTTTTCTCCAGTGGTATCGACCAGGATCGTCTCGCGGATGATCGCTTCCTGCATGCGTTCGCGCACCCGGCCGGCCCGGTAGATCTGGGCGTCGATAGCGGCCTGCACGTCTTCGTCTGTCACGACCTCCCGGCCGGCTTCGCCGGCCCAGAAGTCGGCTTCGCGCACCAGGTCGCTGAGGCGCTGCATGTGCGTGCTCAGGCGCTCCTTGTCCTCGACCTCGCGTGCGGCAAACTCCAGCAGGCGGGCGACGGCGGTACGGTGCAGGGGTCGAAGCCCGTCGCGCCGGGCGATGGCGGCGATCAGCCCGGCAAAGGCCTCGTTCGCTTCTGGCGTGCGCTCGATGACGTCCTCAAAATCGACCATGACCTTAAACAGCTCGCCGAACTCGGGGTCGTATTGGTGCAGGAGAAAATAGAGCATGCGGTCGCCGAGCAGAGCCACCTTCACGTCCAGCGGGACCGGCTCCGGCTCCAGCGAGACGGTGCTGATCAGGCTGTAGACCTGGCCCAACGACTCGATAGTGATTTCCTGCGTGCGCAGGGCCCGCTTCAGCCCCTCATAGGCATAAGGCTGCTGGAGCAGCTTGCGGGCGTCGAGCAGGAGGTAGCCGCCATTGGCTTCATGCAGGGCGCCCGGCTTGATCAGGGTGAAATTGGTGATCAGGGCGCCCATCTGGGAGATGTGTTCCACACGGCCGAGCAGATTTTGATACGTGGGCAGCTCGACGTGCACGACCGGGGCTCCCTTCTGGTTGCTGTTGTCTACGAGCACGTTGACCTTGTAGTTGGTGAAGTCTGGCTCGCTGGGAGGCCGGCTGCGCATCATCATCGCCAGTGGGTTGCCATCTTCTGCCTGTTGAGCCTGCAGGAAATCGTCTACATTTTCGATGATGTCCTGTTCCACGGCTTCGAGGTAAGTCAGCACCTCCGGCACGTCGGCGTAGCGCGAGCGGACATCGTTCACCAGGGGATGCACGACGAATGCCGCCACCTCGTGTTTCAGCTCTCGTATCTTCTGGCGTGTCTCCCGCTGCCAGAGAGGAACCTGGCGCATAATCCGCTGCAACTGTTCCTGCAGCGCCTCAACTTCACTCTGCACACGCTTCTGCTCTTCTTCGGGCAGCTTGAGGTACTCCTGGGGCTGGACAACCTCCCCGTTCTGCATCGGGGCGAAGGCGAGGCCATTGGGCGTCTGGATCAGGGCGATATTCCGTTCGGCCGCCTCGGCGCGGAGGGCTTCAAAGGACTGCTCCTGTCTCTCGCGCAGCTCTTCTTCGACGGCATGACGTTGAATCTGGTACTCCTCGCTCTCGAACGTGGCCGGCAACACCGCCCGCAGCTCGTCCACGAGCTTCTTCATATCATCGCGCAGGGCCACTCCCCGGCCGGCGGGCAGGGGGATCGCGTTGGGCTTGTGGCTGGCCTCGAAGTTGTGTACGTATACCCAATCGGAAGGCGTCGGCTCTGTGGCAGCGCGCTGCTCGATGAACTCGCGTACGGCGTGGTATTTGCCCAGCCCCTGCGGCCCCAGCGCATAAAGGTTGTAACCTTCCTGCTCGATGCCGATGCCGAAGCGGACGGCAGCCAGCGCCCGCTGCTGGCCCACCACTTCAGCTTTCCCGTTCAACTCCGCCGTCGTCTCAAACTCAAATTGAGAGGGATCCGTCTGCTGGTATAGTTGTTCCGGCTTCAAGGGTTCAACGGACGCCATTGTTTCTCCTGTAACGAACACCTGAGCGATGTTGTGGTCAGAGGTCATTGTAGCACGGGGAGGGGTGTGGGCAACAGCAACGGCCCGCCTATCTTGCCCACGCTCTGGCGCTGCGATAAGATAATTCACCGTGTCACGCTCGTCGGGCCGGAAGCCCGCACCCAGCACAACGGGCGCCGCTGAAGGATCGTAGCCTATGGAAACAAAACTCGCGCGCTGGTGCGATGGCCTGATTGAGGCTGGCGTTCTGCTCGCGGTCATCCTCGCCCCGCTCTTCTTCAACATCCACTCGGACCGCGTCTTCGAGCCTGATAAGCTGACCCTCGTCCGTTCCATCGCCCTGGTAATGAGCGTCGCCTGGCTGGCGAGGTTCGTCGATACCGCCGGCTGGCGCGATCTCCGCTGGCTGCGCTGGCGTGATGAAGCGTCTATCTGGCGCCGGCCCTTTGTGCTGCCGGTCTTCCTGCTCGTAGTCGTCTATCTGCTTTCAACCCTCTTCTCAGTCACGCCCCGGGTGAGTTGGGCCGGCAGCTACCAGCGCCTGCAGGGAACCTACACCACGCTGAGCTACGTGGTGATCTTCGCCCTGGCGGCTGCGACCTTCCGGCGCCGCGAGCAGATTAACCGGCTGGTGACGACGATTATTGTCACCAGCATCCCCATTTCGCTCTACGGCCTGTTGCAACATTACGACCTGGACCCGCTGCCCTGGGGCGGAGACACGCAGCGGCGTATTGCCGGGCACATGGGCAACGCCATCTTTATCGCCGCCTATCTGATCATGGTCTGGCCCCTGACGGCGGTGCGCATCGTCGATGCCTTCACCAGCATTCTGAACGACGAGCAGGTCAGTTACGCCGACGTTATCCGCAGCAGCGTCTACATCTTCACCCTCGCCATCCAGACGGTCGCCATCTACTGGTCTGGCAGCCGCGGGCCGTGGTTGGGGCTGGCTATCGGCGCCTTCGCGCTTATCCTCATTCTGCTGGTCAGCCTGCGCAATGCCACTGCAGAAGGGCGCTTCAAGGCCGGTGATTTTGGCCGGGCGTTGGGCCTGACAGTGGGGGCCATCGTGGCCGGCGGGGGCGTGCTCTTTCTGCTCGTGCGGCTGCTGGCGGGTAGCGGGCGGCTGCAGGCCCTGGCCGGGCCGGGCACCTGGCTGGTCGCCTTCCTCGGGGGCGCAGCCATTGCTGCCATAGCCATCCTCGTGCTCATGGCGGCCGGCCGTGGCTGGCGCTGGCTCTGGATGAGCTGGCTCCTGCTGGCGGTTCTGGCGATTGGCTGGGTGGCGCTCTTCAACCTGGCGCCGCCGCCCGCCGAAGCGGCCGATTCCCCGGTGCCCACGGCGGTGCTGGAGACCGTCGATGCCTGGCGGCAAATCCCTAACGTCGGCCGGTTTGGACGGCTGCTGGAGGCGGAATCGGGAACGGGCCGCGTGCGCGTGCTGATCTGGGAGGGCGTGCTCGACCTGCTCGCGCCGCACGAGCCCCTGGCCTTCCCGGACGGCGAGGAAGACCCGTTCAACTTCCTGCGCCCGCTTCTGGGCTATGGCCCGGAGTCGATGTACGTTGCCTACAACGGCTTCTACGTGCCGGAGCTGGCGACCCTGGAAGCGCGCAATGCCTCGCCGGACCGCAGCCACAACGAGACTTTTGACACGTTGGTTATCACCGGCGCGCTGGGCTTTCTGGCGTGGCAGGTGCTCTACGTGTCGGTCTTTTACTACGGCTTCCGCTGGCTGGGCGTGGTGCGCAGCGCCCGTGACCGCAACGTGCTCATCCTCCTGTGGGTGGTGGGCGCCATTGTAGGCGCCGTCATCATCACCAGCGCCCTGGGCCTGCCGTACATCGGCGTGGCGATCCCTTTTGGCAGCATTGGCGGGCTGGTGCTCTATCTGGTCTATTACGCGCGCTTCACGCAGACGACGGTGGAAGCGAGCGCCAACCCCTTCCAGGGAGACCGCCTGCTCCTGCTCGGCCTGCTGGCGGCGATCATCGCTCACTACGTGGAGATCAACTTCGGCATCGCCATTGCCAGCACTCGCGTCCATTTCTTCGTCTACGTGGCGCTAATGTTCCTCGTCGGCCATCTGCTGCCGCGGCTATCCGCCGTGGACGCCGAAGCGCGGGCCAGCGCGCCGCCGGCCCAGCGTCGCCGGGCGCGCCGCGCCGCGCCGGTCCGCGAGAGTGGCTGGTTGGGGCCGGTGCTGGCGGTCTCTATCATTCTCGCGCTGGTAGTGGGCACGCTGGGCTATGATTTCATGAACTACACCCGCCCGCCGGAGCTGGTCGTCAACAGCCTGGAGGACGTGCCGGGGGCGGGTGAGATACTGCACCAGTCCTTCCTTGTCCATCCGGAAAGAAACTTCCTGGATAGCCCCTTCGTCTTTCTGGTTATCGTGATGAGCTGGGGGTTGGGCTTGCTCGCCTTCCTGGCCGAGCTGGTCAAGGAACGCGCGTTGCGTTTCGAGCTGTTTGGCGGCGTGCGCGGCAACCAGCGCACTTACGCAGCAGCGGCGTTCGTCGCCATGATCCTCGCGGGCGCCGCCGTCTACGGATTCACGCGCTCGAGCGCTGCCGTGCCGGGCGTGACCCGCCAGCTCGGCTATGGGCTGCTGCTCGTCTGGACGGCGCTGCTGCTCTATGCGGTGATGCGCCTGGTGGCCAGCCACCCGACGGCGCGGACGGTGAGCGGGGTCATCGCCGTGATGGCGGTTCTCTTTGCTCTGCCGGTGCTGGTGGCCGGCAGCATCTACGGCTGGGTACTGCTCGCCGGCGGCGCGCTGGTGCTCTACTTCCTCTGGGATTCTGACTGGAGCGATTTCGTCACGCCGGTCCTGCTGGCGGGCCTGGGCAGCTTTGCCGTGGGCATGGCCTTTGCCTATCTGCAGGCGGCGCAGATCCGCAACGCCATCTTCATCGGGCCAACGCTGGCCGAGACGGCGTCGAATCTGGAACGGCTGCTGGCGACGACGGATATGTTCGCCGGCTTCCTCACGCTCTTCTACGTCTTTGTCTTCGTCCTGATGCTGCTCGCCGCCTTTGCGCTGGCGGGCGCAGTCAGGGAGCGCAACGAGCGGACGGGCACGACAGCCGGCTTTATCACCGCCGGCGCCTTGCTGGCGCTGGCTTTCGTGCTGGTGAATAGCACGAATCTGCGCATCATCCAGGCCGACATCATCTACAAGCAGGCCCGCCCTCTGGATGCCCAGGCCAGCACGCAGAACGATCCGGCGCTGTGGGACACGCCGATTGCCATTTACGAACACGCCGTTTCCCTGGCGCCGCTGGAGGATTTTTACTATCTCTTCCTGGGACGGGCGCTGCTGGAAAAGGCCGGTGTGACTGACGATGCTGTGCAGCAGGAGCAATTGCTGGAGGAGGCGCGCGACCGGCTGTTGTTTGCGCAGGAGATCAACCCGCTCAACACAGACCACACGGCTAACCTGGCCCGGCTGACGACGCGCTGGGCGAGCCTGCCGCATATCGAGCCTGACAGAAAGCAGACCCTGATCGCCGCCGCGCGAGATTATTACCAGGAAGCGCTGGCGCTGAGCCCGCAGAACTCCGTGGTCCGCAACGAGTATGGTAATCTGCTGGCGACGCTGGAAGGAGACTGCGAGGAGGCTATCGCCGTCTTCGAGGAGTCGCTGGCAATCGACCCATACTTTGAGAATACCTATCTCGGCCTTGCGGGCATTCTTGATCTTTGCGCGGGCCAGGCGGATGGAGAGACACAGGCGGCTTACTATAGGCGCGCCGCGGAAATGGTCGAAGAGGCCGTCGAGCGCGGTGCGGAGAATCCGGGCACGCTGCTGGTGCAGGCCGGCGAGCTTTACGCCCGGGCCGGCGCGGACGAGCAGGCTATTGCTGCCCTGGAAGCGGCGCGGGAGCGGCCGGAGATGGCTATGCCCGTATGGAACCTGAACTTCCGGCTTGCCGGCATCTACCGGGAGCTGGGCGAGGTCGAGGAAGCGCGCGCGCTGGCTACTGCCGCGCTCGAAGAGGCGCCAGAGGATCAACGGCCGGCGATACAGGCGTTTCTGGAGGAGCTGGAATAGAGCTATAAGCTGCAAGCTGCAAGCCTTAAGCTTACAGCTTGCCGCTTATGGCTGATGGCTTCCTATGCGCCCCTTTATTCTCGTCTTCGTCATCGCGCTCTCGGTTACGGCCTTCAGCACGCCGTGGATCCGCCGGATCGCCATCGCGGCTGGCTTCGTGGACGCGCCGAACGCGCGCAAGGTGCACACGACGCCGGTGCCGCTGCTCGGCGGCATTGGCATCTTTGCCGGCGCGGTCGTGGCAGTGCTGCTCATCTATGAAGGGCGCGTGCCGCGCAGCATCGCCGGGGCGTTGATTGCCGGCACGATGGTGGCCCTGATCGGCGTGCTCGACGACCGTCGCGGGCTATCGCCGGCCCTACGCCTGCTGGTCCAGGTAGCCGCAGCCGCCGTGCTCATTGGCTTCGGCGTGCGGGTGCGCCTGCCCGTTCCCGCGATTCTCAACTACGCTCTGACCCTCCTGTGGATCCTGGGCATTACCAACGCCATCAATCTACTGGACAATATGGACGGTCTGAGCGCGGGGGTCAGTGCTGTCGCCGCCGCGTTTCTCGCGCTGCTGGGCGCTATCAACGGCCAATATCTGGTCTCCGCGCTGGCGGCGGCGATCCTCGGCTCCTGCATCGGCTTCCTGCGCTACAACTTCAAGCCGGCGAGGATCTTCATGGGCGACGCCGGCGCCTACTTCCTAGGCTTCTGGCTAGCCGTGCTGGGCATTCAGCTTCGCTTTCCCCAGAACGTGAACTTCGTCACCTGGATGGTGCCCGTCCTCGTTCTGGGGTTGCCGATCTTCGACACGGCCCTGGTCACCATTTCCCGACTGCGGCGCGGCGTGCATCCCTTTACCGGGGGCCAGGATCATCTCAGCCACCGGCTGGTGCAGCGCGGCTTCAGCCAGCGCGAGGCGGTGCTCCTTCTCTACCTGATAGCCGGCGCATTCGGCATGGTAGCTCTGTTCATCACCGAGGCGGACATAGTCGAGGGCTATTTCGTCGGGGCCGTCGTCGCTTTGCTGGCGGCGTGGGCCATCTGGAAGCTGGTGAAGGCAGAGGAAGAGGGAGGCGAGATGGCCGGTTGAGCGCAGCCCGCCGGGTGGTTTTGTACGCTCACCAGAGTACGGAATCTTTTAGCTTGGATCGGTAGCGCAACAGGCGCGTTCTAGGTTACACTAAGGAGGAACATGGCCAAAAGGAAACCGGCCCGCCGGCCGCAGCAGAGAACAAAGGGGCGGGTAGGAAAGACGTGGACTAGACTGGGCGGTGGTCTTCTAGCCCTGGCCATTATCGCCCTTATCGTCTACTTCGTGTGGCAGGGTGCGAAGGAGAACAACCTCATGGTGACTGACCGGCCCCTGGCCGACGTCGCCGGGGCAGAGCGCAACGCTTATTTCAGCGCCTACCCGGAGATGGTCATCGACCCCGATAAATCGTACGAGGCGGTGATCCGTACAGACGTCGGTGACATGCGCGTCCGGCTCTTTGCCGAGGAAGCGCCCCAAACCGTCAACAATTTCGTCTTTCTCGCCAATCAGGGCTACTACGATAATACCACCTTTCACCGGGTCATTGAGAGCTTCATGGCCCAGGGCGGCGACCCGACCGGCACAGGGCGTGGCGGCCCGGGTTACACGTTTGCCGACGAGTTTCAGAGCGGCTATCGCTTTGATCGTGCCGGGCTTCTGGCCATGGCCAACGCCGGTCCAGCAACGAACGGCAGTCAATTCTTCATCACGTTTGTGCCCACGCCCCATCTCAACAACCGCCACACCATTTTTGGTGAAGTTGTAGATGGGGAAGAGGTCTTGTCCCAGATTGTACGACGTGAGCCGGGGTCTCCCCGAGCGGGCACTGTGATTGAGCGAATTGACATCGTTGAGGAGTGACAGCTACCACTCCGGTAGACGGGGCAGCAGTATCGCCTCCTGTCACTCCTGATTAGCCTGTCACGCCCGACAGGTCTGAAACGCCGGACTCACCAGAGCCGGCGTTTTGCTTTGCCGGTATCCACGCCTTTGCTAATGCTTCCTAAGAATCTCGCCGCCCTGTACCCCGGTGTCCTGGCCCTGCGCTATACTTGCCGCCGTAACATGCTTTCCCCGACTGCCCCCAATGGCTGCTGCGCCTGACAGGCCGGTAGAGGACGGAGAAGGCAACTTGACTGGGAGAAGTAGCGAGATTTCATGACTAAACGCCGCTGGCTGCTGCCACTCATCGCAGTCCTGCTGATCCTGCTCGGCGCGGCCCTCCTGCCCAGCCTGCTCCGGGCAATGCCCAGCCGTTACGTGGCCCGTTTGCCAGAGCCTATCCAGGCCTGGGGCGCGCGTCCCCAGGTAGCCGAGCTGCCTACAGCGGTTGTTGGGCGAAGCGCTGATTATCTGCTGGCGGAGATCGAAAGCCCGGCCGAGCTGCCCCGAGCCACCTACTCGGCTCCCGCGACGCCCACGCCGCGCCCGACGACCGGCGCGCCCGGCACACCGACCGCCGCCGGTGCACGGAAGACCGCGACCGCTACCGCTACTCTGCCTTCGCCAACGCCCACAGCCACGCCTACGGAGCCTATCCCAACGTCCGCCCGGCTTGGCCGCATCGTGCACCAGTTTCAGGACTGGAATAATTGCGGACCGGCTACGCTGACGATGGCACTGTCTTATTTCCAGGTTTTCCACAACCAGTCTCAGGTTGCCGACTTCCTCAAGCCTAACGAGGAGGACCGCAACGTCACGCCGGCCGAGATGGTCGCCTACGTGACCGAGAAGACCGACCTGGGCGCCCTCGCGCGCGTTAACGGCAATCTGGACACTCTGCGCCGCCTGCTCGCCGCCGGCTTCCCGGTCATCGTCGAGATTGGCAATGACCCGCCGGGCGACTATGCCTGGATGGGCTGGATCGGCCATTACCTGCTGCCGGTGGCTTACGACGACGACAGCCGCACCATCTGGGTCTACGATTCCTGGTTCGGGACCAGCGAGGTACCACAGACCAACGAACATGACCGCGGGCGAGAGTGGGACTACGATACATTTGACAGCTACTGGCGCCAGTTCAACAGCAGCTATGTTGTCCTCTACCCGCGCGAGGAAGCGGAAAAGGTCGCCGAGATCGTGGGCAGCCAGATGGACGACGACACGATGTGGCAGGACGCGCTGCAACGCACGCAGGCCGAGCTGAAGGCGGACAGCGAGAATGCCTTCACCTGGTTCAATCTTGGTACCATCTACAACACGCTGGGCGATTACCATCGCGCAGCAGACGCCTTCGACGAGGCCCGTAGTCTTGGCCTGCCCCGGCGGATGCTCTACTATCAGTTTGGCCCCTATGAAGCCTACCTCGAGACAGGCCGCTATGAAGATGTGATCCTGCTGGCGGACGTTGTCCTCGACTACCCCTACTTTGAGGAAGCTTTTTACTATAAGGGGCTCGCCCTGGCCGCATTAGGCGACGTCCGCGAGGCGCGCCGGAACCTGGAAAGTGCGGCGGCCTTCAACCCGAATTTCGCCCCGGCGCAGGCGGCGCTGGAGGGCTTGCAGTAAGGAGTGCTGATGAATAGACGGAGTAAGCAGCTCATCGCCATCATCGCCATTGCCATGATCGTCATGTCCCTGGGTCTGTTTGCGCTGCCCCGCGTGGTGCAGGCGCTGCCCGGCCAATATCTTTACCGCCTGCAAAACCACCCTCTGACCGGTGGAATCGTGGAGCTGGTGACGACGCCGATTCCGGCTGCGCTCCCGGCGGCAAGCGGGGAACGCGCTCTCAGTGTCGCCGAAGTTCCAGAGATTCCCGGCCTCGACGTGGTGGCGAGCACCGGTCTTGGCTCGTCGGAGATCGCCGCCATCGAAGAGCCGGCGCCGACTCCGATGCCAAGCCCGACACGCGAGACCCTCGTGATTACGGTGGGGGAGACGCCCACGCCCGAAGGAGCGCCGGCCGAGCCGACTGCGACCCCCACTCCAAGCCCAACGGCTACAATGGCGCCGCTGCCAGAGCGCGTTGTGCTCGAAGATGTACCGTGGGAGCGACAGGCGTTTAATAACTGCGGCCCGGCTAATATGACGATTGTGCTCAACTACTGGGGTATTGAGACAACCCAGCAGGAGGCGGCTTCTTACCTCAAGCCGAACGAACAGGACCGCAACGTCAGTCCGTGGCAGATCAACGACTACGTCAACGAATTCACCACGATGAAGTCAACGGCCCACACGAGCGGCACGCCGGAGATGCTCAAGCAGTTCATCGCCGCCGGCTTTCCGGTCGTTATCGAGAAGGGTTATGAGCCGGGAACGAGTGAGGGCTGGTACGGTCACTACCTGACCGTCTACGGCTACGACGACGCAAAGGAAGAGTTCTACAGCCGCGACACTTATCTGGGACCTTTTAGCGAGAGTCCCCGCGTGGACAGTTATGACGAGTTCATGAAGTGGTGGCAGCAGTTCTACTACACCTTCTACGTCATCTATCCGGGCCACCGGGAAGCAGAGGTCATGGCGATCATCCCGGACGTGCTTGAAAATGAGTTGACGATGTGGCAGCACGCCGAACAGATTGCCCGGCAGGAGCTGGCAACCAATCCCGACGACGTCTTTACCTGGTTCAATCTCGGCGTGGCCCTGACCCGGCTGGGCGAGGTCTCTACCAGCGGCAACCAGCAGTATTACACGGAAGCGACGCAGGCGTTCGACCGGGCCCGCGAAATCGGCCTGCCGCCGCGAGCTTTGTACTACGAGCACCGCCCGCTGATGGCCTACTACAAGACCGGCCGCATCGACGATGTCCTGGAGCTGACGGACTCCTTACTCAACGATGCCGGTGGTAAATGGGTCGAGGAGGTCCAGTGGTATCGGGGTCATGCTCTGGCTGCCACGGGTGAGCTACAGGCCGCCCAGGAAGCTTACCAGGCAGCGCTCGAGGTCAACCCCAACTTCTACCCTGCCCAGATCTCCCTGGACTGGGTCAACGGACTGCTTGAGCAGTAAGATAATAGCCCCTGGCTCAGAGCAGTAGGCTGGAAGCAGAAGGCGCCGGACTCTAGACCCGGCGCCTTTTTGTTATCCGGCCGAGCGAGCGCCGGCAACACAGGCCCCTGGCAGCAAGCTATAATAGGCTCATGGACAGCTTGCAGGGTAAGACGGTGACGATTGTCGGGTTGGGTCTGATGGGCGGCTCGCTGGCGCTGGCGCTGCGTGACTGTAGCGTGCGGCTGGTCGCCGTCGAGCCGGATGCGGCGACGCGGGAGCGGGCGCTGGCCCAGGGGCTGGTTGACAACGCGACGGCCGATCTGGCGAGCGGCGTGTCCGGCGCCGATCTGGTGGTACTGGCGGCGCCCGTCGGCGCGATCCTCGATCTGCTGCCGGCCGTAGCTGCAGCCTGCCCGGATAGCTGCACCATACTCGACCTGGGTAGCACAAAGGGAGCCGTGGTCGCGGCGATGGACCGGCTTCCGGCCGGGACGCAGGCCGTAGGCGGGCACCCGATGTGCGGCAAGGAAATGGCTGGCCTCGCCGCCGCGGAGGCCGACCTGTACGTGGGACAGACGTTTTTCCTCTGCCGGAGCGCGCGCACGAGCCCGGAGGCGGAAGCGACGGTGGAGGCCCTGGTGGCGGCTGCCGGCGCACAGCCCTGGTGGATAGAGCCGGAGGAGCACGACCGGCTGGTGGCGCTGGTCAGCCACATGCCCTATTTTGCCGCTGCCGCGCTGATGGCCGAAGCCGCCGCCGTAGCGACTGCGGGCGAACAGGTCTGGCGCGCTGCTGCCGGCGGCTTTCGGGACACGTCGCGGCTGGCCGGCAGCGAGCCGCGCATGATCGGCGACATTGCGCGGACGAACCGGGCGGCCATTCTGGAGGCGCTGCGCAGCTACCAGAGCCGCGTCGGCGAGGTTATTGCCCTCCTGGAGAGCGACGACGACGGCGCGCTGTCGGCCTGGCTGGCAGCGCGACAGCGCGAGCACGCCGAATACCGGCAGGCAAAGGGTAGCTGACCGGGCCGGCCTCTGGCTGCTTCGACCGATCAGAAGGAGGATCAGGCAATGTACATGTTGTTGATGGTGCTGGACGATGCGACGCGGCTGGCCGACGTGCTGGAGGCCTGGACTTCGGCCGGCGTGCGGGGCGTGACCATCCTGGAGAGTACGGGGCTGCAGCGCATCATCCGGCGCAGGGAAGCGGGCTCGATGTTTATGGGCTTCAGCCGGCTCTTTGAGGACAGCGGCATCGGTCACAACACGCTCTTCGCCCTGATCGATTCGCCGGAGCTGGCCGAAGCGGCGGTGGCAGCCACAGAGGCGGTGCTGGGCGACCTGCGGCAGCCCAACACCGGCATCGTCTTTACGATACCGGTCGCCCAGTTCTGGGGATTGCCGGAGCAGCAGGCTGGCGATGACAACCCATCCACAGGCGAGTAGCGTAGTCTTATGGAAGCGTGGATGCCCTGGTTAATCTTTGCCGTCACGACGGTGATCATGGTCATAACGGCCAATAAGCTGGCCGAATATGGGGATGTCATCTCTGTGCATACGGGTATGGGGGGCATGCTCGTAGGCACAATCTTACTCGCCGGGGCGACGTCGCTGCCCGAACTACTGGCCTCGATCAGCGCCTTTCGCATCGGCTCGCCCGACCTGGCCGCCGGCAACTTCTTCGGCAGCAACATGGTCAACATTGCACTTCTGGCGATAGTCGATCTCCTGAACGTCAACGTGCCGCTGTTGCACACCCGTGCCGTCACCCACACGCTGACAGCCGCGCTGGCGGCGGTGCTCGCTGTCGTCGCCGTCATCTTCGTCCTCGCCGACGTCGAAATCGTCATTGGATGGGTGGGGATAGAGAGCATTGTGCTTATCCTGCTCTACTTCGCCGGCCTGTGGGCGATCCAGAAAGAGCGTGGGTCGGCTTCGGCTGCCGGCGGCGCGACCAAGGTGGTGCCGGGGGAGGGATTCCCATCGCTGCGGCGGGGCGTGGTTGGTTTTGCCGTTGCCGCGCTGGTGCTCATTCTCATTGTGCCTCAGCTGGTAAATGCGCTCAGTGACATTGCCGCGCAGACAGGGCTTGGCGAAAGCTTCATTGGCACGACGCTGCTCAGCGTCGCTACTTCGCTGCCTGAGCTTCTGGCGTCGTGGGCGGCGGTGCGGATCGGCGCCGTGGAGATGGCGGTCGGCAATCTGTTTGGCTCCAACGTCTTCAACATGTTCGCGATTAGCATGGCCGATTTCTTCTATGCGGAGGGCAGCTTTCTCAACGCAATCAGCGACGACTTTGCCCTTGTTGGATTGCTTGGCGTGCTCCTGACGATGATGGCCCTGATCGGCAACATCTCGCGGGTGGAACGCAGAGTGCTGTTCGTCGAGCTTGATGCCGTGGCGATTCTGGTGATGTATATTCTCGGGCTGTATCTCTTGTACCAGCGAGGCATGTAGTCCGTCCTACACGCCCTCCAGGAAGTCGAGCATCAATTGACTGACGCGCTCTGGCTCGTCGTGGTGAAGCCAGTGAGTGGCCTGTTCGAGGTAGACGAGGTCGCCGTCGTCGCACATCTCCAGACTGAGCGGAGCCAGCTCGCGGGAAAGGGCCACGTCGTGCACGCCCCAGATGATGCGCGTGGGAACGGCGATGCGGGGGTGGACGAGGCCTTTCGTATAGGTCCATATGGCGGCGCGGTACCAGTCCAACATGCCGGTCAGCGCGCCGGGGCGCAGCGCCGCACGCCGGTACTCGCGCAGGTCGGCCGGGGTGAAGCTGCCCGGCCCGCTCGTGCGCTTCATTGCTTCGGCGATGGCGCGCGCCCGATTCCGGCTCAGGAGAAATTCGGGGAGCCACGGTAGCTGGAAGAAGGCAATGTACCAGCTGCGCAGGCGCTGTTCGGTGCTCTGCAGGACAAAGCGGCGTGTGGCCTCAGGGTGGGGCACGTTGAGGATAAGCAGCTTGCGCAGCAGATGCGGGTACCGGAGGGCGACCCACCAGGCAACCGCGGCGCCCCAATCATGGCCGGCAAGAAACACCTTGTCTTGCCCCGTCTGGCGGATCAGGCCGGCGACGTCGGCGGCGAGCAGGTCCAGGCTGTACTGATGCACGCCGCGCGGCTTCTCGCTCAGGTTGTAGCCGCGCTGGTCCGGCGCCCAGACGCGATAGCCGGCAGCAGCCAGTGCGGCGATCTGGTGGCGCCAGCCATACCAGAATTCGGGGAAGCCGTGAAGGAGGAGCACCACAGGCCCCCCCTGCGGGCCGGCCTGCACGACGTGCAGAGTGATGCCGTTCGTAGCGACATAATGGTGTTCAGCCCCGGGCAGCCCGGCGGTAAGGCTCGCCTGTTCCGGCTGCGGTTGTGGGTGGAAGGCGACAAAGGGGATCATCTCCCGGCCGGCGCGGCGGTAGCCGGCCTCACTGCCGTCGAGGTTGAGGCCCAGAGAGCGAGCCAGGCTGCGGGCGGCAACGGGATGGCGTCGGGCGTAGGCGACCATGGCCTCCCCGCTGGCCTCTGGCGACAGGAGATCGGCGGTGACTGTGAGCTGCCGGCTGCCCACCTGGATCGTCACTTCCGGCTCTCCGCGCAGGTTCCGGTACCAGTCGGCCTGTGTACCATACCCCGAGGCTACCAGATAGGAACCGGTAGCGGCATCGTAGCCGGCTACCTCGACGACGGTCTGGTAGAGGCGGCCGCTCTTGCGGCCCACGTGGTTGATGAGTAGAAATCGTCTTCCGAGGAGACCGCCCAGACCCAGTCGATAGAGCCAAATGGGCAGCCGGTAGATGAACTGGGTAAAGCCGCGGGGTCTTCTGCGTTCGGACTTGTTCACAACGTTTCTCCTCGGTTGCCGGGCCGAACAACGCCTACTCTCATGCTAGAAGAAAGCAGGCTGGCAGGCAAGAACGCGGATGTTGCGGGCCAGCCTGCAGGACGAGACGCGAATATCGTTCCGGGCGACTTAGCGGGCTCCTGTGGCGCAGAGATGAGGGGCAGCGCAGCTTTTCATTCGTTCACGTTCTTATCCCTCGCGCCACAGGAATGGCAGGTGGACGGTCACGCGCTCAATCAGATAGACCTCCCCGCTCGTGTACGGCAGCTCCGACAGCTGTTGCCCGGCCAGGTCGGTCATGCTCGCGGTCGCCGGCACGTCCAGACGCAGCGTGCCCGCGCCCTTTCCCGTCGCTACCGTCACCACGTAGCTTGCGCCCGAGCCGCTCACACTGCTGACACTCACGCCGCCCAGCGTGCCGGTCGTGGTCAGAGCAAAGTCCTCCGCATCCACACCGGTCATGGCTTTCGTGAACGTCACGTCGAAGGCCACGCTGGCCGCGCTCGTCGGGTTGGCGCTGGCCCGCGTGATGGCAACGACGGTGGGCGCTGGATCAGGCTCGAAGAGGTACAACATGCCCTGGTTATAGTTCTCGCCGACGTTCACCTCCGGCGCTCCCGCCAGCACGATGCCGCCGTCCAGCGCTACCGCCTGGCCGAACTCATCTCCGGCTGCCCCATCAGAAGCCAGCAGCTGCTGCTGGAACGTCCAGCCCGTGCCACTGTGCGCAAAGATGTAGACCGCACCCCTATACCCTGGTTCATAGCGGATCTCATGCGGCGCGCCCACCAGGGCCGTGTCGCCGTCCAGCGCCAGCGAAAGGCCGAATTGGTCCGCAACCTTGCCGTCAGGCGATGTCAGTTTGCCCTGGTATGACCAGCTCGCGCCGGCGTCGGAAAAGACGTAGGCCGCCCCTCGATAGAGGTCATCGCCCGGCGCACCCACCAGGGCCGTTCCGCCGTCCAGCGCCAGCGACTCGCCGAAATAGTCATCAGCCGCCCCGTCGGGGGCCAGTAGCTGCCCCTGCCAATACCAGCCTGTCGCGGTGAGGGCAAAGAGGTAAGCCGAACCCTGGACCGAATTATCACCGATGCGATCCTGCGGCGCGCCCACCAGCGCCGTGTCGCCATCCAGGGCGACCGACCAGCCAAAATGGTCGCCAGCCGCCCCGATGGGGGCATCCCAGCGCTGCGTCGTCCAGGACTGCCCTTGCCGGGTGAAGCCGTAGGCCGCGCCCTGGCTCGCCTGAGCGCCGGCGTTATAAGTCGGCGCGCCGACCAGCGCCGTGTCGCCGGACAGCGCCACCGACTGGCCGAAGTGGTGACCAGCCGCCCCGTCAAAGGCCAGCAGTTTCGTCTGCCGCGACCAGACCGACCCTTCGCGGGTGAAGACATAGGCCGCGCCCTGGTCCAGGTTACCGCCGATGTCGGCACGCGGCGCGCCAACCAGCGCCGTGTCGCCGGACAGCGCCACCGCCAGACCGAAGAAATCAACGGCCTCTCCGTCCGGGGCGAGCAGTTTCTGCTGGAGCGACCAGCCCATCTTGCTGCGGGTGAAGACGTAGGCCGCACCCTGCCTCGCGTTTTCGCCGACATTCTGGTAATAGGCGCCCACCAGCGCCGTATCGCCGTCGATGGCGACGCTATGGCCGAAGTAGTCCTCAGCCCTGCCATCGGGAGCGACAAGCTGCAGCTCCCGGTAGAGGAGTGGGTCACGTGCCGCCTGATAAGGCGCCTGTGGGCCGTCCTGCGCTAACTCCGACGGCGGCAACCAGGTAGCGGAAGCAGCCGTCACGCCGGTTGTCGCCAGGAACAGGAACAGAACGACAAAGGATTTGTGGAACAATGCCATCATGATGTTCTCCTTTGGCCCTGGAATGGGGCACGTCGCACAGCTATTCAGTTGTCAGCCGAAAGGAAGGTGCTCCTCAACCGGCGGCAGGTGAATCCGGCGCCGGGCCGGCTCTCGATCGCCCAACGTCTGCCGCCATGCTCCTGGTCAAGATGATCTTCCCTTGCCGCCAGCTCCGCGCGCTCCACGCGGCTCAAGAAGGCCGGCGCAGGGCAAGTATATCCCCATAGCCTGATGAAAACACGCCGTTCTGGTCTCAGGCCTCCCCCGGCCGATGGGTGCTTGCCGCCCAGCCCCAAGCGAAGTATCGTCTGGGCGGAGGAAACGACCATGCCCTTACCGGCCAGCGAGCCCTACGACTTCTGTTCTGTCTATTCGCGGCAGGCGGCGGGCGAGCCGCTACGGGCCACGGCGACGCGGGCCGACATCTGGCTGTCACTGGAATATACTGGCCGGTGGGACCGGCGGGCCTTTCCGCAGAGCGAACTTTCCGAGGCGGTGAAGGAACACGTAAGCGCCTTCGAGGAGGCCGTGCCGAACGTGCGGGTGCAGTTCATCCGCCGACCGGGCAACTACGTGGTGGAGCCGATCCATTTCTTCGTCAGTGTCGCGCACAAGACGCCGCCGGTGCTGTATCGTTTTCTTCTGAGTGAGTATGAGGAGCTACTGGACCTGGACCTGATCGCCGTCGTGCGCCACGACGAAGCGTACGCGGGGAACGTGGTCGATCAGAAGCTGTTCTTTGTCTGCAACAACGGACTGCGCGATGCCTGCTGCGCCAAATTCGGCATTCCCGTGCAGCGGGCTGTAGCCGCCGTGGCGGGCGAGGACGCCTGGCAGAGCACGCACATCGGCGGGCACCGGCTGGCGCCCAACCTGCTCTTCCTGCCGCACGCGATCTCCTATGGGCGGGGCACGCCAGAGATAGCCGAAACGTTGGTCGAGAGCTACCGGCGCGGCGAGCTGTACCTGCCGCACCTGCGCGGACGCACGATCTACGAGCGGCCGGTACAGGCGGCGGAACATTTCCTGCGTGAGGCGACCGGCAACCTGGCCGTCGAAGCCTACCGCCCGCTATCTGCCGAGAATGAAGGTGAGGGCGTCTGGCGCGTGCGGATGGCCGGCAGCGATGGCGGCGAGTATACGGCGCAGGTTGCCGCACGTCGCTGGCCTGAGCTGGTCTATGAGACCTGCAACGCCACGGAGAAATCGACCGTCGAGCATTACGAGCTGCTGTCGCTCAGCTAACGGCGCTGCTCGACTGGCGATCGCTACTCTGCGGCGGGCGCGTCCGCACCCGCGCTGCGCGCTCCGGGTTCGAGATAGACGGTCTTGATATTCACGAACTCCTTGATGCCGTAGTGGGACAGCTCCCGGCCGTAGCCGCTCTCTTTGATGCCGCCGAAAGGCAGGCGGGGATCAGAGCGGACAAAGGTGTTAACGACGACGGTGCCGGCCTCGATCCGCTCCGCCGCCAGCCGGCGGCCCCGCTCGAGATCCTGCGTGAAGAGCGCGGCGCCCAGCCCAAACACGGAATCGTTGGCCACGCGGATCGCTTCTTCTTCATCCGCAACGGGGATGATCGCAGCCACAGGACCAAATAGCTCTTCCTCGTAGGCGGGCATGCCGCGGCGGACGCCGGTGAGCACGGTAGGCGGATAGAAGGCGCCCGGCCCATCGGGAATCTCGCCGCCGAGAAGCAGGCGGGCTCCGCGCGCCACGCTCTCCTCAACCTGGCGCTGCAGATCGTCGCGCAGGTCGGCGCGCGCCTGCGGCCCGACCTCGGTTGCCTCGTCCAGCGGATTGCCCGCGCGAGCGCGTTTCATCCGCTCTACGTAGCGGCGTTCGAACGCCTCGCGGTTCTTTGCGGTGACGATAAAGCGCTTGGCGGCAATGCAGCTCTGGCCGGAGTTGATCAGGCGGCTGCTGACACAGGTCTCCACGGCATGATCGAGGTCGGCGTCGTCGAGCACGACATAGGCATCGCTGCCGCCCAGCTCCAGCACCGTCTTCTTGAGCATCTCGCCGGCTTTAGCCGCCACGGCGCGGCCGGCCGGGGTGCTGCCAGTCAGGGTCACAGCGCGCACCAGTGGGTGTTCGATGATGCCGTCAACCTGGCTGCTGCCGACCAGCAGCGTCCGAAAAACGCCTTCGGGGAAACCGGCCTGGCGAAAGATGTCCTCGATAGCCAGGGCGCAACCCGGAACGTTAGAGGCATGTTTCAACACGGCCGTGTTACCGGCCATCAGTGCCGGCGCCGCAAAGCGGAAGACCTGCCAGAAGGGAAAGTTCCAGGGCATGACCGCCAGGATCACGCCCAACGGCTGAAAGGTGACGAAGCTCTCCTGAGCGTCGGTTTCCACGTACTCGGGAGCGAGAAAACGGCCGGCGTTCTCGGCGTAATAGTCGCAGACCCATGCACATTTCTCTGCTTCGGCGCGCCCGTCGCGCACAGGTTTGCCCATCTCTTCGGCCATCAGGCGGGCATATTCATCCGCACCGGCGCGCAGAATCGATGCGGCCTGGCGCATCAGGGCGGCCCGTTCGTCAAACGAGGTGCGCCGCCAGGAATGGAAGGCGTTGTCTGCGTTTTCAACGATCAGGGCTGCCTCGCCGGGGCTCAGCTCCGTATATACGCGTATCGTTTCCCCGGTGGTAGGGTCAATCGTGGCAATCGTCATCGCGCTCTCTCCTCTGTGCTCGGCCTGGTATACCCCATTCTACTGCAGGCAGGCGCGCAGGCAATGAGGCGGAGATCGCCGGCAACACAGGATAGGCGTCATGGGAAAAGGTGATCATCTTCACTACTTGCACCGGACCACCTGACGTAGTCTCCCGCTGGCAGGAATTATCGCAGGGTGAATTGCGATTATCGATGTCGTTGTGTAAACTTTCCGCGTAAGCGGAATGCAAGTCCAGTCGCTTTGCATGCCGCCGAGGAGGTGAGGTCTCTGTATCTATGAAGTTCCCCTTTCAACCCAGCAGCACACAATTTACCCAGATAAAATGGAGGAGATCGATGAAAGCGAAGAAGATGTGGCAACTGCTCGCAATGCTGATGGTTCTCGTCCTGGCTATGGCAGCCTGTGGCGGAAACGCCGAAGTCGAGAACACGATTGACGAGGCGGAGGAGACGGCAGAGGAGGTCGTAGACGAAGTTGTGGAGGAGCCGGACACAACTGCAGAGGAGACGACCACTGAGGGAAGCTATCAGATCCCGGCTATTGAGGAGGGCATGCATAACGTCGCGTTCGTGTACGTTGGCCCTCATGACGACGGCGGGTGGAGCCAGTCGCACGATGTAGGCCGTCTCTGCGTGCAGGAGACGATGGAAGGGGTGCATACAGCCTACGTCGAGAACGTGGCCGAGGGCGCTGATGCCGAACAAGTGATCCGCTCACTGGCCCGTAAAGGCTTCGACACGATCTTTACGACTTCCTTCGGCTTCATGGATGCCTCGGAGGTAGTCGCCAACGAGTTCCCGGACGTAGACATCATCCACGTCAGTGGCTATAAGTCCAACGGCGAGAACTTCGGCCATCTCTTCGGCGCGATGGAAGATATCAAATACCTGGCGGGCATGCTCGCCGGGGCGCGGGCGAAGATGGACGGCAACCCGAAGGTGGGTTACGTCGCCACCTTCCCCATTCCGGAAGAGCTGCGTCTGGGCAACGCCTTTGCGCTGGGCCTGCAGGAAACCTGCCCGGAATGTACGATGGACGTGCGCTGGATTTACACCTGGCACGACCCAATCGTGGAGAAGGAAGCTGCTTCGTCGCTCTTTGACGCCGGCGCGCAGGTCGTCATGACCGGAGCGGATACGCCGGCCCCGGCCGAGGCGGCCCCCGAAGGCAAGTGGGGTATCACCTACGACTACAAGGGCAACTGCACCCTGGATACCTGTCTGACCTCGATGTACTGGGAGTGGTGTCCGATCTACAGTGAGATCATCGAGATGTCGCGCAACGGCGAGTATAACGGCGAAGGCATCTACTTCGACGCCGACGCCGGCGCCATGGGCCTCCTGGGCTTCATGGAAGGCGAAGAGCTGCAGCCTGGCGCCGCCGAGCTGCCGGAAGAAGACCTGGCCCTGATCCGCGAGCGGCTGGACCAGATGCTGTCGGGCGAGTTCGACCGCTTCGACGTCTTCTCTGGCCCGATTATCGACAACCAGGGCAACGTCGTGCTGGAAGAAGGCGAGAGCCTCGAACAGCCCGACCTGGACGGCTTCAGCCAGTTCGGCAGCCCCTGTGAAACGTGCATGTACTGGTGGAACGAAAACGTAACGGCTGAGCTGCCGGAACTCGAATAATCCGTTTCGCCAGCCAGTCAAGTGAGTGGGATGGGGCCAGGTAATCCCCAGGGAGCCTGGCCCCTTTCCCGCAGAAAGAAGGGTCAATATCGACCGAGGATAGTTATGGCTGAGACTCCTTACGCCGTCGAAATGCGCGACATAGTTGTCCGTTTTCCCGGTGTCCTCGCCAACGACAACGTCAACTTCACGTTGAAAAAGGGCGAGATTCACGCACTCCTTGGCGAGAACGGAGCCGGTAAGAGCACCCTGATGAACGCGCTCTCCGGCCTGTACCGGCCGGTGTCCGGCACGATTTGCGTGAATGGCGAGGAAGTCCATTTTGGCTCGCCGAAGGACGCCATTGCGCGGGGCATCGGCATGATACACCAACATTTTATGCTCGTGCCGACGCAAACCGTGACCGAGAATATCCTGCTCGGGCTGGACAAGCCGCGCTTCTTCCTCAACCTGGACGAATATGATCAGCAGGTCCGGGAACTCGAAGCCCGGTATGGACTGCAGGTAGATCCCCAGGCAAAAATCTGGCAGCTTTCCGTCGGCGAGCAGCAGCGCGTGGAGATTCTGAAGGTGCTGTATCGCGGCGCTGAGATCCTGATCATGGACGAGCCGACAGCGGTCCTGGCGCCGCAGGAAATTGCCGAGCTGATGAACACGATGCGCTCGATGACGGCCCAGGGCAAATCCATCGTCTTCATCAGTCACAAGCTGCAGGAAGTCACGGAGGTGGCCGACCGGATAACGGTGCTGCGCAAGGGCCGGGTGACGGCGGAAGGGATTCCGATGGCGGGCATCACGCGCGAAGAGCTGGCAGAGCTGATGGTCGGGCGTTCGGTCGTCTTTCGCGTGGAAAAAGAGAAACAGGAGCCCGGCGAGGTCGTGCTGGCTATTGAGGATTTGCATTGCGAGAACGACAAGGGCCTGCCCGCCCTGCGGGGCGTCTCGCTGACGCTGCGGCGGGGCGAGATACTGGGTATTGCCGGCGTAGCGGGCAACGGGCAGAGCGAGCTGGCCCAGGTCATCACCGGGCTGCGAGTTTGCAGCGGCAGAATCGTGATCGAGGGGCAGGATGTCGCCAACAGGCCGCCCATCGCCTCGATCCGCCAGGGTGTCTCGCACGTGCCCGAAGACCGTACCGGTGTAGGCAGCGCGCCGAACCTGACGATCACCGAGAACACGATCATGAAGAGCTACCGGGAGGAGCCGATCGGCAGTCGCTTCAGCATCGATCTGGAGCGGGCCCACACCCAGGCCGCCGCGCTAAAGGAGAAGTACGATATCCTGGCTCCGAGCGTGCACACACTGGCGCGGAAGCTGAGCGGCGGGAACCTGCAGAAGGTGATCCTTGCCCGCGAGATCTCAGCCGATCCGGCGGTGATGATCGCCGTGCAGCCGACGCGGGGATTGGACGTAGGCGCCATCGAAGCCGTGCAGCAACTGCTACTGGCGCAGCGCAAAGCAGGTACAGGCATCCTCCTCATCTCTGAGGAGCTGGAAGAGCTGCTGGCGTTAAGCGACCGTATTGCCGTGATTTTCGGCGGGCAGATTATGGGAATCGTCGATGCCGCCGACGCGGACATAAACGAGATCGGTCTGATGATGACGGGTACCCCACTGGAAACGCTGCGGAAACGGGTTGCTACCGGTGGGGTGGAAGAGGTAGAAAAGGTATGACCACAACCGCAACGGCGCCGGAGGGTAGACGACCGCTCATCCCTTTCCGGCTTGAGTTTGAAAAACGTGTGGAGGACGTGCCGCGCTGGCTTCCGGCGGCGACGTCGCTGGGGGCTGTGGTCGTGGCCTTCATTATCAGTGGTGTGATCCTCAGCATCATTGGCGCCGATCCACTGCGCGTCTTCCGCTTCTTCTATCAGGCGACCTTCGGGAGCTGGGCCACCTTATCGGACACGCTGGTCAAGGCCACGCCGCTGATCATGATCGGCCTGGGTTGTGCCATGGCGTTCAGGATGCGGCTGTGGAATATCGGCGCTGAAGGCCAGTTCTATATGGGCGCGTTTTTCGCCAGCCTGGTCGTACTGCTGCCGATCATCCCGCCGGAAAGCCCTAAGATCGTCGCCATTGGGGCGATGGCGATCATGGGCATGATCGGCGGCGCCGTCTATGGCTTCATCCCCGGCTTTTTGAAGGCGCGCTTTAACGTCAATGAGATCATCACGACGCTCATGCTCAACTACGTGGCGGTCCTCTGGAACAACTTCTGGATTTTCGACCGCTGGAGCGACGCCGGTTTCCAGATGACGCCGATGTTCGAGCGTACCTACTGGCTACCCCGGCTGGCCGATCTGGCCCGCGAATACCCGGTCTTCTCCGGCATCACGCTCCATCTCGGCGTAGTCTTCGGTTTGCTCGCCGCCGTTTTTATCTGGTGGGTGATGGAGCGCAGCCGTTGGGGCTATGAGATCAAGCTGATTGGCGACAACCCGCAGGCAGCCCGCTATGCCGGCATCAATATCGCACGCAATGTGATCCTGCTGCTGATGTTCTCCGGGGCGCTGGCCGGGCTGGCCGGGATGTCGGAGATCAGCGGCGTTGTCCACCGGCTGCAGGAGCGGATCTCTCCGGGCTACGGTTTCACCGGCATTATCGTCGCCTGGCTGGCCAAGCTCAATCCGTTTGCGGTGATCGTCGTCAGCGTTCTTTTCGGGGCGCTGATCGTCGCCGGGCGCGAAATCCAGCCGTCCGGCCTTGCCCAGCTCATCCAGGGCATTACGCTCTTCATGGTCATCAGTAGCGACGTTTTGATACGCTACCGCGTGCGGCTGGTGCGGAGGTCATAGGATATGGATCCGATTGTCATTCTACACGCCGGTCTGGCGACGGGTACGATTCTGCTGTTTGCGGCTATTGGCGAGGTCTTCGCCGAACGGTCGGGGATCATGAACCTGGGCGTCGAAGGCATGATGCTGCTGGGCGCGATGGCCGGCTTCAGCGTCTCGCTCTCCAGCGGCAACGTCTGGTTGGGGCTGGCGGCGGCCATGTTGGCCGGTGGAATTCTCAGCCTGGCTCACGGCGTCGTCACCATTCACTTCCAGGCGGATCAGGTGGTGAGCGGCCTTTCGCTAACCTTTCTGGGCACGGGCCTGGCGCTGGTCTTCGGCGAAGGGCTGACGGGTAAGAATCCGCCTCTGGTGCCCTCTTTCGACATCCCGCTGCTGGGCGACATTCCCTTCGTCGGCCCTGTCTTTTTTGCCAACCATAGCCTGCTCGTCTACGTGGGCTACCTCTTCGCGCCGCTCGCCTGGTATTACATCAATAAGACGCGGCCCGGCATGCACCTGCGCGCCGTCGGCGAAAAGCCCGAAGCGGCGGACACGATGGGCGTCAGCGTCTACGGGCTGCGCTATTTCTACACCTTCGTCGGCGGCGTACTCGCCGGGCTGGCGGGCGCGACGATCAGCCTCTCCGTCTCGCCCGGCTGGTACAGCAGCCAGACGACGTCAGGCCAGGGCTGGATTGCCGTGGGCCTGGTGATCTTCGCGCAGTGGGACCCGCTGCGCGCGGCTCTCGGCGGCTATCTCTTTGGCGCCCTGCGGCGGGGCATCCTCGACCTGCAGGGTCCGCGCGTGCTTTTTGGCCTGACAAACCCGCTATACATCAACTCCAACTGGGGCTTCTTCCTGCAGATGACGCCGTACCTGCTGACCATTCTGGCGCTCGTGCTGGGCGCCCGGGCAGCGATGCGTAAGCGGCTGGGCGCGCCGGCTGCGCTCGGCGTCCCCTACGTCCGCGGCGAACGGGGCCTCTGACGCCTGACCAAGCCAGCGAGCTTGCGAGGGCCTTCCACTGGACAGGTTTCCTAACAGACGCTATGCACGA
The DNA here is from genome assembly GCA_012515125.1 of Chloroflexota bacterium. Classification (GTDB taxonomy): domain Bacteria; phylum Chloroflexota; class Anaerolineae; order Promineifilales; family Promineifilaceae; genus JAAYYY01. The sequence goes on along the minus strand of JAAYYY010000111.1, from coordinate 3,178 downwards.
AATTCAACGACAGAAACAACAACTATCCCGCTATGAGATTCCTGCCAGCCTGCCGGAAGCGCTGCAGCTCCTCCGGGAGTACGGCGCGCGGGCGCGGCTGGTAGCGGGCGGCACCGACCTACTGCTCGAGCTGGCGCGCCATGCCCGGCCCGGCGTAGAGGTCCTGATCGACGTGAGCCGGATGCCCGAGCTGGCGCAGATCACCCAGGAAGAGGACGGCACGATCCACCTGGGGCCGCTGGTTACGCACAACCAGGTCCTCCGCTCACAGGCCGTCGTCGACGGCGCTTTGCCGCTGGCGCAGGCCTGCGCGGAGATCGCTTCGCCACAGCTACGCAATCGCGCTACGGTGACCGGGAACGTGGTCACCGCCAGCCCGGCGAACGATACGATATCGGCCCTCTGGGCGTTGGATGCGGTGCTGACCCTGGCCTCTGCCGGCGACAGCCGCACGGTGCCCATCCGCCAGTTCTACCAGGGGGTGCGCAAGACGGTGATGCATCCCGACGAGATGGTCGTGGACATCAGCTTCCGCCCCATGCCGGCGAGCGCGCGCGGCGTTTTTGTCAAGCTGGGGTTGCGCCGCGCCCAGGCCATTTCGGTGGTGCACATGACGGCCATCCTCGACTTCGACGGGGGAACGGTTCGCACAGCCAGCATTGCTCTGGGCAGTGTGGCGCCGACCATCATCAGCGCGCCCGAGGCCGAGGCGTACCTCAGCGGCAAGACACTGGTCGATAGCGTCATTGAGCAGGCCGCAGAGCTGGTTGCCGCCGCAGCGTCGCCGATTGACGATATCCGCGGCTCCGCCGCCTACCGGCGGGAGATGGTCCGGGTCATGGCCCGGCGGGCGCTGGAGGCGCTGCGCGCGGGCAGCGAGCGCGCTCACTGGGAACCCGATCCCGTCATGCTCTGGGGCCAGACGAACGGGCAGTATCCGCAGGCGCAGGCCGCGGCGGGCAGTTATGACGACAGCAGCGTGATAACGGCGACGGTTAACGGTCGCCCCCTGAGCGGGGCGGGCGCCCTCAACCTGACGCTGCTTGACTGGCTGCGTGACGTGGGCCACGTCACCGGGCCTAAGGAAGGCTGCGCGGAAGGGGAATGCGGCGCCTGCACGGTCTACCTCGACGGCATGGCAGTGATGGCCTGTCTGGTGCCTGCCATCCGGGCTCACGGCGCGGAGATCTGGACCATCGAGGGACTGGCGGAGTGGGGACGCCGTCAGGGCATCCGCGCGACCCGCGACGGCGAGCTGGAGGATCTCCATCCCCTGCAGCAGACCTTCATCGAGACCGGCGCTGTGCAGTGCGGTTTCTGCATCCCGGGCTTCCTGATGGCCGGGGCGCAGCTCCTCGAAGAGCAGCCGCAGCCGACGCTGACCGATATCCAGCACGCCTTTGCCGGCAATCTCTGCCGCTGCACGGGCTACTACAAAATCGTCGAGGCGGTCGAGAAGGCCGCCGCGCGTATCGAACGCAACTAACCACCACCCAGGTTGTAAAATGGCAGTTGGCAGCAATCCTAATCGAGTTGACGCGGCGGGGAAGGTTACAGGCGCAGCCCTCTACCCGGCGGATATCCTGCCGGAGAATCTGCTGCACGCGAAAATCCTGTTCAGCAACCAGCCACATGCGCGCATGATCAGCATGGATACGAGCGCGGCGGAGGCTGTACCGGGCGTCGTGGCTATCTTCACCGCCAAGGACGTACCCAACAACGAGTACGGTCTTGGCATCTTCGACCAGCCCGTCCTCGTCGGTCTGGGCAATCCGCGCCCCGGCTGTGACGTCAGCCGCTGGGAAGGCGACCAGGTGGCGATGATCGTCGCCGAGACAGAGGCGGCGGCAGCCCGCGCCCGCGAACTGATTGCCATCGAGTGGGAGTCGCTGCCCGTCGTCACCGATCCGTTTGAGGCGATGACCGACGCGGTGCTGATCCACCCGGAGCGCGAGGTGAGTAACGCCTACGTCCACTTCCGTATCCGCAAGGGGGACATGGCGGTCGGGTGGGCGGCTGCCGACGTCGTCGTGGAGGGCACCTACCGCACGCCGATGCAGGAACACGCCTACCTGCAGCCAGAGTCAGGGCTGGGCTTCGTGGACGAGGAAGGTCGGGTCACGGTGGTCGTCGCCGGACAATGGGTACATGAGGACCAGGAGCAGATCATGCACGCGCTCCAGCTTCCGGCCGACAAAGTGCGCGTCATCTATCCGGCCATCGGCGGCGCATTTGGCGGGCGCGAGGATATGTCGGTGCAGATTGTGCTGGCGCTGGCGGCGTGGCGGCTGCACGAGCGGGGCATCAACCGGCCGGTGCGCGTGGAGTGGTCGCGGGAGGAGAGCATTATCGGCCACCACAAGCGCCACCCGGCGACGATCAAGACGCGCTGGGGAGCGACGCGCGAGGGCAAGATTACGGCTGTGGAGACCGAGGTCGTGCTCGACGCAGGCGCCTATAACTATACGAGCAACAAGGTGCTGGGCAACGCTCATCTGATGGTCAGCGGGCCTTACGAAATCGCCAACGCCCAGGTGGATAGCTACGCCGTCTACACCAACAACGTGCCGGGCGGCGCCTTCCGGGGCTTTGGCGGGCCGCAGGGCGCGTTTGCCGCCGAATGCCAGATGAACCGGCTTGCCGAAGCGCTGGGCATGGACCCTGTCGAGCTGCGGCTGAAGAACGTGTTGCGCGAGGGCAGCGAGCTAATCATGCAGTCGATCATGCCGCCCGGCGTGACCATCGGCGAGGTCATCGAGAGCTGCGCGCGCGAAGCCGGCTGGCAGGCGGGCTCCTGGCCGCAGCCCGAGACGGTACGCGCGGCCGAGACGATGCGCCTCCCGACCTTCCGCACAGTAACGGCCCGGCCGGGGGCGTTGCGCCGGGGCCGGGGTATCGCCTGCGCCTTCAAGAATGTCGGCTTCAGCTTTGGCGGCGCGGAGTCGTGCGAAGCCACGGTTACGCTGTACGGCGGGGCTGAAATCGAGCGCGTGGAGCTGCGGCATGCGGGCGCCGACGTGGGCCAGGGCGCGCACACCGCCTTCCGCCAGATGGCGGCCGAAGCCGTGGGCGTACCGGTTGAGCGTGTTGAGATGGTTCTGTCGGATACGGCATATACCGGCAACTCGGGCTCGGCCTCTGCCTCGCGCATGACCTGGATGGCCGGCAACGCCATCCG
>JAAYYY010000110.1 GCA_012515125.1 Chloroflexota bacterium | reverse complement strand
GGCGTGTACATGACATAATTCCCGGTTGACGCCCCCTATAGCGAGGGATATAATGCCGGCGACGATCGGGTATTGTGCCGTTCCGGTCGCCCCTATTATCCGTCCGAGGGATGCAGCCGGTTAGGACTTGCGATTATGGCCCTGAAAGGCAACCTGCGTGATTTTTCGACGACGCAGCTGCTCAACCTGATTAACCTTGCCCGAAAGACGGGAACGCTGACGATCGACGGGCCCGAGCCGGCCCAGATGGCCTTTCGGGAGGGCAAGCTCGTCTACGCGACGATGGGCACGAATAGCGCTAACCTGGCCAGGATGCTGCACCAAGCGGGCAAGCTTAGCGAACGGCAGATGAGCCTCATCGAAAGCAAGGCGAGCGGCATGAGCGACAAACAGCTCGGCCATCTGCTCATTCAGGCGGGGCACGTGACGCAAAGCGACATTATCCAGAGCGTGCGTCACCACGTCCTCGACGTCGTCTACCGTCTCTTCACCTGGGCCGACGGCATCTTCCGCTTCGACGCCAACCAGCTTCCTTCGCCCGATCACATCCTCATTCCGATTGATCTGGAGAGCGTGATCATGGAGGGTAGCCGCCGGGTCAAGGAGTCGGAACGGCTGCGGGAAGAGATCCCCGACCTGGATGCATCACTCCGCTTCACTGACCGGCCTGATGCCCGTCTGCGCAGCATCAACCTGACTGTCGAGGAATGGCGAGTGGTCAGTTTTGTCAACCCGCGAAACACGATTCGCCAGATAGCCAGGGCCAACAATCTCAGCGATCTGCAGATCCGGCGCATTGTCTATGGCCTGCTCCAGGCGGGGCTGGTCGAATATACACAACGGCCCGTGGTCCCGGTGGGGGGCACGCCCGTTTCGCCGGGCAACGGCAAAGCCGCCGGACCGGCCGAGCGCAGTCCGGCGAAGCTGCCGCCGCAGGCCACTGACGTCAAGCGCTCTGTTGTCCAGCGCCTCATCGCGCGAATCCGCAGCCTTTAGCAGGTGGGTGCGCTTGCAGCGGGCCACAGTGGGGCCCCGGGCTTTTTCGGAATAACGCGAGTTTTTTCAGACCTCGCAGCTATTGACAGGCTCGCGGGGTCTCTAGTTGTTTAAGGGTCGTCATGCAAGCTGTCAAAATGGTCATCACCGGCCCGTTCAACTCGGGCAAGACGGAGTTCATCAGCGCCATCAGCGAGATTGACGTGGTCTCGACTGAACGCCGCATTACGTCCGCGGCGGAGCAGGTCAAAGAGACGACGACCGTCGCCATGGATTTCGGGCGCATTACAGTTGGCTCCGACCTCGTGCTCTACCTTTTTGGCACGCCCGGACAGCGCCGGTTTGACTTCATGTGGGAGATCCTTTCCGAGGGCATGCTTGGATTTGTGGTTATGGTGGATAGCACCAAGCCAGAGACGTTCCGCGAGGCGCGCCGAATCCTGGAGACGTTCGAGAGCTATGCCGGAACGCCCTTCGTCGTCGCGGCGAACAAGCAGGATAAGGAGGATGCCTGGGAGCCCGAGGACCTGCGGATCATCCTGCGCCTGCCGGAGACGATCAAAGTGCTCCACTGCGTGGCGACCGAAAAAGAGAGCGTGAAGAACGTGTTGCTCGAACTGCTCTATTCGGTGCTGGAGCGCATGGACGAGGAATCGGCGGCATCCTGAGCGGGGCTGCCGGGGGGCGAAAAAAGGCGGCGATCGGCGCCACTTTGAGGCGGGCGGCGGCCAGAAAACGGCGAAAATCCAGCAGTGTAGTACTAATTTCCCGCTCTGTACGGCGTTTTATTCCCGTCCTCTTTACGGAAATGGGCGGGTGGAATCGTTACAGTGTGAGTGGCACCAGTGGGAGTGCTGTCGTTTCGCGTAGGTTTGGACGGCGGCTTCGAGGCAACCATGAGTTCAATCGTTACCGGACAAGGAATTCTCCATTACGAGACAGTCGGCCGTGGGCGGCCGATCATCCTGCTCCACGGCTGGATCAACTCCTGGGATGTCTGGCGCGAGGCGATGCTGGCCCTGAGCAGTGGCGGGCGCTACCGTCTCTACGCGCTTGACTTCTGGGGCTTCGGGGACTCTGCGAAATATGTGCCCGGCAACGGTCAGCGACCCAGCTATCAAATCGCCAGCTATGTCGAGATGGTACGGACGTTCATGGATACGCTGGGCATCGAGCAGGCGCCGATTTTCGGACACAGCATGGGCGGCACCGTCGCGCTGCAGTTTACCCTGACCAACCCCACGAGAGTGCGCAGGGTCGCTGTCGTGGGCTCGCCCATCAACGGAGCGACCCTGAATCCTGCCCTGAAGCTGGCGGGGCACGGGGCGATTGCCGATCTCCTCTGGCGCTTCCCTGCGCTGCTCAGCCTGACGATGCGGATCTTGCTGATGGGAGACAGCAAGAAAGTACGTGATATGATCTTCCGCGACGTGAAACGGGCGACGATGGAGTCATTCTTCCGCAGCATCGGCGATCTGCGCGACACGGATCTCAGTACCGAGCTGGCGAATCTGCAGATTCCGGCGCTGGGCATTTACGGCGCCAAAGACAACATCGTCAGCCCGCAGAATGCCGCACTCCTGGCACACGGTGTGGATTCCTCGGAAATCGCCATCATGAACAAGTCGCGCCACTTCCCGATGACCGACGAACCGGGCCGTTTCGTCAGCGTGATGACGCGATTCCTGGCCGATGCTGCCTGACCCTGGCTGAGCCGCCCTCATGCGCCGGATTATCCTACAAGCCCACGAGCAAATACAGCCCTTCAACGAGGCCGCGCGGGATCTGCGCGTGCAGAACAAGCCGCTCTGGCTCTGGCAGCGCGACCTGCTGGCCCCCTTCGTGGACGAGGAGCGTGAATACCCCGATTGGACGACGGCGCTGCACGTTGAAGGCGACGAGCAGGTAGAGGCGCTGGTCCATCGTGACAACATCTTTTTCAACGAGGCGCTGATCGAGGAGTTCATCCGCCGCGGGCGGGAGGCGCGCCAGCCTGTGCAGCTGGCGTTTCACGCGACCGACCCGTCGATTGCCTTTCACGTGGCGCCGCTCAGTCAAGGCGTCCGGCGGCAGGACGATCTGATGCTGGCAGAGATGTATTACCTGCCCCAGGGCGTCGGCGGTTGTGAGGACGCCGTGCCGCTGGTCGTCGATACTGAGTCGAGAGAGCGGGGCTACTATCACATACCACCGTACATGGCGACGGATTTTGGCGACCTGGTCTATCAGCTGCCGCGCAAGGCGTTCATCGTCATCGAAAGCTGGGTCCACCTGTTTGTAGCCGACGTGCTATTTGGCGTCTTCGCCCGTGGCGTCGATACGGAAGATCGCATCAACCGCGACTGGCGATACAAGATCAAGATTCTGCTCCGCGCCCTGGTGGAGCAGAAGACAGTGCTGGAATCCTCCGAGCTGGTCCAGATTGGGCGAAACGCCAACATTGACGCTTCGGCCCGCATTCACGGCCCGGCGATCATCGGCAACAACGTGACCATTGGCGCCGGAGCCGTCATCGACAACTGCATTATTGGCGACAACGTGACGATCAGCCAGGGCTGCCAGCTAATGCTCAGTGTCGTCGGCGACGGTAGTTTTCTGCCCTTCCGGGCCAGCCTGTTCATGACCACGATGATGGAGAACTCGATGGTCGCGCAGAATACCTGCCTGCAGCTCTGTGTCGTCGGTAGGGACACGTTCATTGGCGCCGGCACGACGTTCACAGACTTCAACATACTGCCTGCGCCGCTGAAGGCGATGATCGGGGGGCGGCTTGAGGAGACCAACTTCATCATCCTGGGGGGGTGCGTGGGCCATCACTGCCGGCTCGGCAGCGGTCTGATCATGCACCCGGCTCGAACTGTCGAATCAGACGTGGTCCTCCTGGCAACGCCCGAGCGATCGATCATCAGCAAAAACGTAAGCTGGGAAGAGAGCGACCACCACCGATATGCCCATAAATACCCGTATCCGCGGCTATACCCGCGTGAGGTCGAGCGGGTATGAGGGGAGTTTGGAGAAGCAGTTGACGCTGGTAGAATTGTGCAAAAGCATACTCCGAGCCTGGGCGAATAGCACAAGTTCCATCGCGTCGTTTGTGTATACAGAGGTCTGCTCCGACCGCCCAGTGGCTACACAAGCGGTCGTGCCGGTTCGCCTGTGTCAGCAGCAAGTCAGCCAGGAGTAAGGGGAACACATCATGAGTAGTGGGCGAATTCTAGTTGTCGAAGACGATTTCGATATCGCGAACATGTTACGTATGTACTTTACGGCCCAGGGCTATCAGGTTGACGTTGCCTCGCGCGGCAACGATGCGCTGGAAAAGACCCGCCGCCATCTGCCCGACCTGATCGTGCTGGACATTATGCTGCCCGATATGGACGGCTACCAGGTCTGCAAAGTGCTGCGGACGACTACCCGCACGAGCCATATTCCGATCATCTTCCTGACACAGAAAGATGAGCGCAGCGACCGAATTGCCGGGCTGGAACTGGGCGCCGACGATTACATCACCAAGCCCTTCGACATCGAGGAGCTGAAGCTGCGCGTGCGCACCGCCATCCGCGCCCACCAGCGGCTGAACATGACCGATCCGAAGACGGGACTGCCCTCCGGCCGGCTGACGGAGGAGCAGCTGCGAGCACTCATGCGGCGCGACGACTGGCGCTTTATCCTAGTGGGCATTGACCATCTTGACCTTTTCATCGACGTGTACGGCTTCGTCGCGGGCGACGAGGTGCTGCGGTTTGTAGCTCTCTTGCTCAACGAGGCGCTCGACAGCTATGGCAGCCCCGACGACTTCGTCGGTCATGCCAGCAGCGACAGCTTTGCACTAATTACCTATGGCGGGCAGGCTGACGAGATGGTAAACCACCTGCGGCGGCGCTTTAACGGCGATATCCGCACGCATTACAACTTTATGGATAGCGAGCGCGGCGCCATCACCCTGCCTGACGGCAGCACCGGCCCGCTGATGAGCCTGAGCTTTGGCGTGGTCTCGCCCGAGAAGCAGCGCTTTGCCGACATCCGCGAGATAACGGAGACGGCTGCAGAGCTGCGGCGCCTGCACCGCCTGGAGAACGAACGCACAGGCACGGAGGGTTAAGCCTTCCTCTGGACGGCTGTCGATGCAGAAAGAACAGATTGCGGCTCTCCAGACCGTACTGCTGGACCACCTCGCCGAGGGGGTCTGTCTGCTCACGCACGATGGCCGGGTGCTCTATATGAATCCCGCGGCGCAGGAAGCATTGCTCCTCGCCGGCCCCGTAGACCACGTTGACGAGTTTACCGCCAGCTTTGTGTCGGCCAACGACTGGCAGGAGCTTTTGCACGCGGCGCCTACGACCGTGAGCGCGACCACGCCGGGCGGGAAGCTGCGCCTCCAGTCGCACCTGCAGACGGTGGACGATACGCCTCTGGTCCAGGTCATCATCAGGCTGGAGCGCGCCACTCCTGTTGACGAGCTTGCCGCCGGGGAACAGCTTACCGCTCTGGCCCGCATCAGCCGCGAGCTGAATGCAACACTTCTGCTTGAAGACGTGCTGGCGGCGGTCCTCGACGAAGCGCTGCTGAATACGGGCGCCGACAGCGGCGAGATTTCCCTTTACGACGAGGAAGGGAAGCTGATCAATAGCTGGCAGCGCGGGGAAGTTGTCGCCGTGCCGCAGATGGACCGGCAGGCCATCCAGCGCCGCCGGGCAATCCCTGTGGCCGAGCTGGGCGACAACGGCGACTGGCTGGGCTACCGTTCGGTGCTGGTGACGCCAGTCCTCTATGGCGATGCTGTTGCTGGCCTGATCCGCCTGTTCAGCGCCGAGCCTGCCTTCTTTGACAGAACCACGGAGACCTTTGTCTCTGCCCTGGCGAACCATGCGGCGACGGCCATTGGCAACGCACGTCGCTTTCAGGAGATCCAGGAACGCAACGTGCTGCTGCAGCAGCGTACGCAGCAGCTTGAACGTTTTGTGGAGTCGGGCCGGGTTTTCAGCGGCGACCGTCCGCTGGCCGATGTCTATGAAGATCTCGTCTACGCTATCCAGGAGGGAGTTGGCTACAACGCCGTCCTGCTCAGCCTGGCGGAGCACGAGGGCGGACAATATTACCTGCGCCCGGAGACAGGCGCCGGCCTGACGCTCGACCGGCTGCAGAGGCTGCAGCGCGAGCGCTATCCCTGGAAAGTCGTAGAAGCGCTGGCCCAACCCGACCGCGCTCTGGGAGGTGCTTTTCTCGTTCCGGCCGGCGAGGCAACCGGCACCCCGGCCCGTACTGCGTTCCAGCTTGTTGACGAGCGGCTTCCCGGCCCCGACGAGATAGTAGAGGACGAGCATCTCTGGCAGGTCGGGGATCTCTTCTTTATCCCCATGCGCGACCAGCAGGGCAAGCCGCTGGGCGTGATCAGTCTGGCGGCACCGCGCGATGGGCGCCGGCCCGACCTGAACACGGCCCGCGTGCTGGAGATCTTCGCCAACCAGACGGCCAACGCTATCGAAAACGTCCAGCTCTTCCACGCCATGCGGGATTACGCCATCGAGCTGCAACAGCTTCACAACGTGGCGCAGCAGGTTATGCGCGAGCCTGATTTCGGCGAGAAGCTGCAATACATTGTCGATGGTCTGCAGATTTCCGGCTGGGATCGTGTGGCCCTGACGCTGCGCAACGAGGATTACGAAGCGACGAAGCTGGTCACTTCGGGTCTGAGCGCGGAAGAAGAGGCTCATCTCTGGGCGCACATGATGCCGGCTGCGGCGTGGCGGCGCCTGCTCGAGGACCCGGGTTTTCAGCGTTTCCGCCGTGGCTCATCCTTCTTCATCCCGGCCGACGCCCGTGACGCGCTGGATACGGGCGTCTACGGCCTGACCGATACATCGCGCACGCAGCTCTATGCGGGCGCCTGGCATCCCGAAGACGTCCTGATCCGGCCGCTTTACGACGGCGAGGGCAAGATTGTCGGGCTGTTCACCCTCGATCAGCCCGCCGACGGGCGCCGGCCCGAAGAACGGGCGTTGCAGACGATCGATCTCTACGCCCAGCTGGCGATATCCGTCCTGGAAAACATCCGGCTATTTAACGATATCGACCGGCACAGACGCGAGCTGCAGACGCTCTTTGACGCCAGCAATGCCCTCTCCGGCACGCTGGACTCTCAGCAGATACTGCGGGCGATAGGCGAACATCTGCAGCGGGCGGCGGGCGCCGCCGAGTACGCGATCTATGCTGTGGACGAGAGCGGCGCTACCCGCCGGCTGCTCGCCGAGCCGGCAGAAGGGATGGGCGTGGCTGACGAGCGCCGGGCGCACCTTCTGCGGAAGGTGATTGCCACGCAGGAACCGGCGCTGCTGCGAGCAGGAGCGGAAGGCGAGACGGAAGAGACGGTCGCCGTGCTTCCGCTGCATATCCGCGACCGGCTCTACGGGCTGGTGGAGCTGGTGCGCCGGGAACAGACCGGCCCAGCCGCGCGCGGTGTGCTTGCCGAGGAGACGCTGCCCCTGCTGGGCGCCATTCTCAACCAGGGCGGCGTGGCGCTGGAAATCGCCCATCTCTTCGAAGAGCTGGACGAGCGGGTGGCAGCGCGAACCGCTGCCCTCGCCGCGGAGAGCGAACGCGTCAAGATTCTGCTGCGTATTGCGACCGAGCTGAGCAGCAGCCTGGACCGCGACGTGGTGCTTAACCTGGCGCTGCAGCTGGTGAATGAGATCGTCCACGCGGAGGAAGGCGCGATCCTGCTGGTCGATGCCGAGCGCGACGAACTGGTCATCCAGGCCGCCCTGGGCGCCGAGGAGCCGGTGCCAGTCGGAGGCGTGCCCAGTGGCCTGCGCCCCACCGATGGGCTCGCGGGCTGGATCATCCAGAACCGGGCGGCCGTCGTCGTCGACGACGTGACGGCGGACGAGCGTTGGGTCAGCACCGGGGCGGACGCAAATCGACATTCGGCCCTGGGCGTGCCGCTCATTGCCGGGGATGAAGTACTCGGCGCCATGCTATTGACGGATTCGCGCGTGGGTCGTTTCACGCCAGAGCAGCTCTCGCTGGTCGAGGCGGCCGGTATCCAGGCAGCGGGCGCCATCCAGAATGCCAACCTTTACGATCTCATTCGTCAGCAGGCGGAACGGCTGGGCATGATGATGCGCGAGGCGCAGATCGAGGTCGCCAAACAGCAGTCGATGCTCGAAAGTATTGCCGACGGCGTGCTCGTCGCCGAAGCGAGCGGCGCTATCGTCATGGCTAACCTGCCCACGGCGCGCATCCTCGGCATTCCCCGCGCCGAGCTGATGGGCAAGAGCGTTGACGACCTGTATGGCGCTTATGGCGAGGCAGGCGATGCCTGGGTCCGTACGCTGAAGTCATGGGCGGACGAGCCGCAGGCGTTAGGGCCGCAGAGTTTCTTCCGGGACCGCATGGAGACGAACGGGCAGGTCATCAGCATTCACGCCAGCCCCGTCTTTGCGAACAATCGATACTTCGGCGCAATCGCCATTTTCCGGGACATCACGAAAGAAGCGGAAATCGACCGGATGAAGAGCGAGTTCGTCTCCACGGTAAGCCACGAGCTGCGCACGCCGATGACGAGCATCAAGGGTTATGCCGACCTCATCCTCATGGGGGTCGCCGGCCCGCTTAATGCGTCACAGCGGCCCCTGCTGGACGTGATCAAGAAAAACGCCGACCGGCTGCAGTTGCTGGTTAACGATCTGCTGGATATCAGCCGGATCGAGACGGGGAAGACGAAGCTGTCACGGCAGCCGCTGGCGATGGCGCCGTTGATCGAGTCTGTGGTCAACGAGCACCTGCGCGGGCGGCTGCAGCATGAAGGCAAGGATATTGCCGTGTTTACGGATATCGAGCCGTCGCTGCCGCTCGCCGATGCCGATGCAGAGAAGGTGACCCGCGTGCTGACAAACCTGATCGACAATGCGGTCAACTACACGCCGGCAGGGGGACAGATCCACGTCAGGGCCTGGGGCAACGACCGCTTCGTATATGTCAGCGTGCG
>JAAYYY010000004.1 GCA_012515125.1 Chloroflexota bacterium | reverse complement strand
GCCTGCTCCCACGTGAGGCCCTGCTGGTTCTCGTAGTGCCAGTAGCGGATGCCTGGATAGTAGGTGCGCCAGTTGTCGCTGGCCGGGCTCCACGTCCACCCATAATCGGCGGCCAGCGCGGTAAAATCGACGTAGTAGCCGGCCGGAATCTGCTCTTTGGCCTTGCCGCCTTCGTCGTAATAGCGCGACTCGGCGCCAAAGCGGGCGCGGAAGTCCCAGGGCATCTCGCGGAGCGGCTCGCCCTGCGTGCCATCCTGGGCAGCAGTCCGCAGATAGGTGCGCCAGTAGGTGCTGGCTTCCTGCCGCTCGCGCACGACCTCGACCGGCGGGTCAAAAGCCAGCGGGTAATTCGACAGGTAATCGAAGGCGCGGCCGGCCTTGTTCCACGTCCGGCTACTCTGACCCGGCAGGGCCTGCGCGTCAATCGCTTCGTACATCTGATCCAGCTCGCCCAGGAAATCCCAGCCGGCGTCAACCATGACCCGCTCGCGCAGGGCAATGAAGGACTGGTCTACCCGGTCGCTCAGGTAAGGCGCCGGGGCGTTGACGGGTAGCTCGTGTAGCAGATAGGGCGGCGCTTCGGCAGCCGGGGCGGCGACCGGCTCGCGGAAGAGCGGCGTCACGGCGGATTCGCTGATCGCCTGCAGGGGTGCGGGCAGCGTCTGTGGCAGGCGGCCGGGCGACCAGTTAGCCTGATCCAGCACGGCCTGTGTCGAGAAAGAATAGGGCGCGATGCTCCAGGCGTCCAGGCTGGCCGACAGGAGGTGGTACTGGTTGGCGCTGCTGTCCACGAACGTCAGCGCGTGACCATCCGGCGACCAGGAGGGATGCCGGCCCTGCCCGTGGCTGACCGGCTGGCCTGCGGCGACGTAATCGACCAGCGGCAAGGAGTAGACCAGATGGCGCCCGCTGCTGTCTTCGTCATAGGCCAGCATCGTGCCGTCCGGGCTGAACGCCGGATTGTCTTCGTGCTCGCCCGGCGTGCCCGTGACGTTGTACGCTCTCTCGTCAACGGCGTCGTCCAGCGAGAGCAGGAAGATGTCCTTGTTGCCGCTGCGCCAGCTCGTGAAGGCGATGTGCCGCCCGCCCGGACTCCACACCGGCGAAAAGTCGGGAGCCGGGTGCTGCGTCAGGCGCAGCGGGCCCTGGGTGCCGTCGGCGCTGATCAGATAGATGTCTAAATTGCCGGAACGGTAGGACTCGAAGACCAGCCATTGTCCATCGGGCGACCAGCTTGGGCCGCCGTCGAAGGCGTCGTCGTGCGTCAGGCGGCGCACCTCGCCGTCCTTCAGCCGCAGGATGTAGATCTCCCAGTTGCCATCGCGGCGCGAGGCAAAGGCAATCTCCTTGCCGTCCGGGCTCCAGGCCGGGTCGCGGTCTTCGGCCGGGTCGTTGGTCAGGCGCACCGGCTCAGACTGCCCCACACTGAGGGCGTAAATGTCGCTATTGCCCTCCTGGCGCAGGGTGAAGAGCACGCTGCCGCCGCCGTTCAGCGGGTCTCGCGTGGGCGCGGCTGTCGGCGTGGCCGACGCCGTTGCCGTGGCGGCCGGCGCAGGAGAAGTGGGCGTCACCGTGACGAACTTGCTGGAGCTGATCTGGTATTCGTTCTCCGCCGCCGCGCCACGCAGCCGGGGCGCCTGCTGCGAAGTCATCAGCGTGGCGGCGACGATCAGGCCGGCGGCGAGGCCGGTGGTCGCCAGCCGGCGGACCATCCGGCGGCGGGGCCGGGGTTGGGCGGCGACACGCGGCACGGCCGGAGCGATAATAGCCTTGCGCGGCGGCTGCGGTCGTCGCAGCGTCACGCGCACCCGGGCCTGCCAGACACGCAGGCGCGAGCGCTGCTCGCGCTGCCAGCGCGCCCGGCGCGGATAGCCGGCCCGCCAGCGAAGGCGCACGCTCAGCAGGAACAGCCGCACGGGACGGACAAAAAGCCAGCCGGCGCCGCGCGCTGCCTGCTTCAGCAGCCAGAACGGGGGAAGCAACAACGCCCGGAGGAAGCGCGCCAGGGGGCGACGCAGGTAGCGCCGGTAAAGCAGCCACCAGGGCCGGACCATAAAGCGGATGGGGCGACAGATGAGGAGCGTGAGCAGCCGGCGCAGGGCCAGACCAAGCCGGCCCAGGAAACGCCACGGTGGGCGCAGGAGGCGCGCCCACAACAACCGGCCTACGCCTTCAATGGCCCGGCGTAGCAATAGGCCAAGCTTACCCAGCGTTCGCCAGAGAAATCGCGGTGGGGCCAACAAGAGACGACCTGCCGCCGAGAGAAAGTGCAACCATCCTTCCCGCATCATCTGCAGTGTATCATTGGGCAAGGCTATGTCAACTTGGTGACCCCTGACATCAGTCCTAATCGGCTGAATTTGCAGCTAGTAAGTTCGTACTGTACTTCTATCAGGTGTCAGAAATAAGGAGCGCGTGACCATTTGAAGTGGCTCGACAGGCTCTTTCTGGAGCCGATCAACGCGGTGACACATTTTCTGGCGGCGCTGCTGGCCCTGCCCGGCGTGGCCTGGCTGCTTATCCTCAGCCGTCACGAGCCGGGTAAGATGCTGGCGCTGCTCGTGTACGGTCTCGGTCTAACTGTGCTCTTTGGCGCGAGCGCGCTGCTTCATGGCTTGAAGGTGGGCGATCGCTGGCACATGTGGCTCAATCGCTTCGACCATATGGCCATTTTTCTGCTGATCGCCGGCACCTATACGCCCATCGTCCACACCTTCTTTCCTCAACAGTGGCGCCTGCCGGTGCTGGCCGGCGTCTGGCTCGTCTCCGGCGTGGGCATGTTGTACAAGCTCGCCAGCGTGCGCATCCATGGCTTCTTTAACGTGTCGATCTATATGTTGCTGAGCTGGGGTGGGGCGCTGCCGCTGACGCTCGCCGCGGGCGCAGCGCCGGCCATCGGGCGGGATGGTCTGCTGCTCCTTCTGCTGGGCGGCCTCATCTACTCCGTTGGCTTTGTCGTCTACTACGTGCGCCGGCCCGACCCCTGGCCCGGGCGCTTCGGGCACCACGAGATCTGGCATCTCTTCGTCATTGCCGGCAGCCTCTGCCACTATCTATTCATGCTGAACCACGTCGTTCCGACTTAGTTGCGCCGCGTCCAGACCTCGTTGGCGAACTTCTCCGCGCGTATCCGTTCAGCCCGTTCCTGTTCGGCAGCGCTCAGCCTGCCGGGCTCCAGACGCAGGTTGAGCGCCGTGGTGAAGCCGGCGACGAGCGCGGCCATCGCTTCCTCGTAGCTGATCCGTCGCCCCAGGCTCTCTTCCAGCGTGAGGGCGCTGGCGGTGAGGGCCGTCGCCGCCGCCTGCCGTGCTTCCTCTCCCTCGAACTGCAGCACGTGGACGATGCGGCGCAGGTCGCCGTAGAGCGGCAGCGTGCCATGCTGCAGCACCATGCCCCGCCGGCGGGCCTGTGCACTGCCCACCAGCTTGCGCCCGCCGCTCGTGATCTCGTAGTTGGAGGGCTGGTCAAAGCAGACCGGGCCCAGGGCCCCGCCCTTCCCCGGCGCGCCGGCGCGCTCCGGGCTGACACCCAGCTTGGCGAGCCCTGCAGCGAGCGCATCAGAGAGGCGCAGATAGCTGGGCAGGATGCCGCCCTGCAGGCGTGGCTCGTGCTCCGGCCCGACCACGCTATAGGTTAGCTCGTCTACGTGCAGGATGGCGCGCCCGCCGGTGGGCCGGCGCACCACGTTCCAGCCGCGCTCCGCACACGCTTCCCAATCGACGACCTGCCACGGCTGTGAATAGCCGAGAGAGAGGCAGGCCGGCTGCCAGCCATAGAAGCGCAGCGTCGGCGGCTGTTCGCCTGCTGCCACCGCCTCCATGATGGCCTCGTCGATCGCCATGTTTGTCGCGCCGTCCTGCCAGCCCGTTTCCAGCAGCCGCCAGGTGGTTACCTCGTAGTGCGTTTTTCCTTCAACTGTGACCATTCCTTTACCTCGCGCTGCCTGACGTTACCCAAGATGGCGGCAGCCGTCAATGGAACAAACGCCGGCGCCGATAGATTGTGTATACTCCGTGGAATGCGCATCCCAGCCCATTTTCCCGGTCTGCGCCTGGCGACCCTGTTACTCATGGCAGCCGCCGTCGCCTGGATCGCGCCGGAGGGTGACCTGCTCAGCGTCATGGCGTTGTCGATCGCCCTCACCCTGCTGCTGCTGACCCACGCTGCCCGGCGCTGGCTCGGCGGGAAGACGCTACCGGCCGGCCACTGGCTGGCGGCTCTATCGCTGCTTGGCCTGGCTGCTGGGTTGGGCAGCGGTCTGCTGGCTCTCCTGTTGATGGCTGTGAAAACCGGCCTGCACGGCCACGGACCGGAATTCTCGGCGGGCGAGATCGCCTGGGTGCTGCGTAATACGCCTTTCTGGGCCGCGGCTGGTCTTCTGAGCGGCGGCGGGCTGGGGCTGTTTACGCTGGCGCTTCGCCGCTAACCGGACCGTCTGCGCTGCTGAGCTTGCTCTCGAGCGCCTCCAGCGCCTGCTCCAGCTCCGTCTGGCGCAGGCTGGTGGTGACGTCGCCCCGCGTGCGCTCCAGCACGCCGCGCAGGACGTCGGTGCGCCGCCGCAGCCCGCCCGTGATGCTATCGCTGAAGTCGAAAGTGACCAGGAGGCTGTAGATCTCGTCCATGCGGTCCAGCAGCCGTTCCACCTCGTCGCGGTAGCCGTGGCGGATAATGTCCAGGATGCGGCGCCGCAGCTCCGTGGCAGCCTCGGCGAGGCCGTTGAGCCAGGTGTTGGGCTCCACGCTCAGCTCAGCCGGCGCCGGCAATGGCTGGTTACGAACAAGGGCGTACGTAAGATAAGCCTCGACAAACTCCTTCAAGGCGTCCTGGGTATACCCGGCGTAGTATAGCTCAGGATAGGCTCCCACCCCCTCGACCATCGCGCGTGCCTGGGCGCGCGCCTGCTCCATGAGGCGGTGGGCCAGCTCCCATTCTTCCCGGTGGATGGCGCGAATGGCCAGCGAGCATTCGCTCGTCAGCGCCCGCGATCGCTGGTAAGCCTGATCGCGGGCGTCGTTGACTGCCTCCATGTAGTCGCGGATCTCGTTGCTAATCTGCTCAAGCTGGTCCATGCGCGCTACTCCCCATCCTTGTCGCCGGCGCTGTCGTCCTCCCCGGCGCGGAACCTGAACAGCTCGTCGGCGAGCGAGGGCTTCTGCGGCAGTTTCACCTCGCCAAACTGCCGCTCGTAGGTCGCCAGATTCTGGGCCAGGGCGTATTGCAGCATCTTGGCGTGCAGTGGCGACATGATGACCCGCGCGACCACTTTGCCCTTAACCATGCGCGGCAGATACTGGGCAAAGTCGATGACCAGCTCAGCCGGCGTATGGCTGATGAATGCCAGATTGGCATAAGCCGCTTCCAGCTCCTTGGGCACTTCGATAGCAATTTTGCGTTGTTCGGGCTTCGGTCCTTCCTGCGCTGGGTTTCCGTTGCTCATAGCACCTCCGGCCGTTTCCGATCACGATCTGAACAACTATACAGGCCAATTCGCTTTTTTGGTAACAGCCGCTCCAGGCCCGTCTGTGCCCGTCCACGAGCCATGTTACAATAGGCCTATGGATGCCAGCACGCCGTCACCTGCGCCACGCCCGGCCGGTGTCCCGCAGACTGCCGACTTTACCGTCGTCGAACATACCGCCGACTGGGCGCTGCAGGTTCGCGGGCGTGATTTCGCCGCCCTCCTCCTGAGCGCCGCCTGGGGGATGAACAGCCTGCTCGTCGCCGACCTGACGACCGTCAGGCCCGTGCAGGAACGCTCGCTCGACATTACAGCCTTCGATCGCGAGAGTATGCTCGTCGAGTGGCTGAGCGAGCTGGCCTATCTGGCCGAGCGAGATGGCTTCGTGGCCCGCGAGTTCGAGCTGGACAGCGTCTCGCCGGAGCGACTTCAGGCGCGGCTGCGCGGCAATACCGTCCCGGAGCTGCAGAAGCACATCAAAGCCGTTACCTACCATAAACTGGAGGTACGGGAGACGGCTGCCGGCCTGGAAGCGACCATTGTCTTTGACGTCTAGACCGGAGGTGAAACATGGTCAGCCGTTCCGATTTCAAGCGCGTCAACGACTACATCTTTGAAGTGCCGCGCAGCTTTCGCGCGGATATGCGGGTGCCTGCCCGCTTTTACGCCGACGACAGCCTGCTGTCCAACGCCCTGGAGGACAAGAGCCTGGAGCAGCTCGTCAACACGGCGACGCTGCCCGGCATTGTCGGCTATGCCCTGGCGATGCCAGACATCCACCAGGGCTATGGCTTCCCGATCGGCGGTGTGGTCGCCACGGCGCTGCCCGATGGGGTGATCAGTCCGGGCGGGGTTGGCTACGACATTAACTGTGGTGTCCGTCTCCTGGGCACGCACCTCGACGTGCACGAGGTCGAGCCCTATCTGGACGATCTGGCCACGGCCCTGCAGCGCAACTGCCCGAGCGGTGTGGGACAGGGCGGCGAGTTTCGCCTGAGCAACGCCGAGCTGGATGGCGTCCTGGAAGACGGGGCGCGCTGGGCGCTGAAGAAAGGTCTGGCGACCGAGGCCGACCTGGAACGCACAGAAGAGGGCGGGCGCATTGCCGGGGCCGACGCGAGCAAGGTCAGCCCTCGCGCGCGCGAACGGGGGCGCGACCAGATCGGCACGCTCGGCGCCGGCAACCACTTCATCGAGGTTGACGTCGTGGACGAGGTTTTCGACGAGCAGGCTGCCGACCGCATGGGCCTCTCGCCCGGCCGGGTCGTTGCCCAGATTCACTGTGGCTCGCGCGGATTCGGCCACCAGGTCTGCAGCGACTACGTCAAGCGCTTTCACGGGAGTGTGCGCCAGTACGGTATCCAGCTCCCGGACCGCGAGCTGGTCTGCGCGCCACTGAGCAGCCCCGAAGGACAGGACTACCTGGCGGCGATGCGCGCCGCCGCGAACTACGCCTTCTGCAACCGGCAGGTGCTGACGCACCTCATCCGCCGGAGCTTTGAAGAGGCCCTGAGCGGCAGGGCGCCCAACTACCACGTTTACCAGATCTACGACATCGCCCACAACATGGCGAAGATTGAGGAGCACGAGGTGGACGGGCGGCGGATGCAGCTTTGTGTGCACCGCAAAGGGGCGACGCGGGCGTTCGGCCCGGGCGCGCCCGGCCTGCCCGGCGTTTACCGCGACATCGGCCAGCCCGTTCTCGTACCCGGCTCGATGGGTACGGCCAGCTGGGTGCTCGTCGGCACCGAGGGCTCCATGCGCCAGACTTTCGGCTCGACGTGCCACGGCGCGGGCCGGATGATGAGCCGGCGCCAGGCCAAGCGCGAGGTACACGGCGGCGAGCTGCGCCAGAGGCTGGAGGCCGAGGGTATTCGGGTGCGCGCCGGCAGTCTCGCCGGTCTGGCCGAAGAAGCGCCCGTCGCCTACAAGGACGTGGACCGGGTCATCGAAGTTGTGCATAATGCGGGCATCGCCCGGAAAGTGGCGCGAATCGTCCCGCTCGCCGTCGTCAAGGGTTAGAGTTCTCGGGGCCGGCTTTGCCTGCCGGCCCTCTCTGGGAAGAGGACAATGGACGGGAATAAGCGAAACGTTGTCTGGCTCCTTTCGGCGGTCGTCGTCACGACGGCGCTCGGCATGGCGCTGCTCAGGCTGGTCGAGGGGCGCGCCCGTCCGGCACCCATTATCATCGAGCCGCCGCCGGCCAGCCCCACGGCCGGCCCTACGGCAACCGTCCAGCCGCTCCGGGTTTACATCACCGGCGCTGTCCTCCGCCCCGACGTATACAGCCTGCCGCCCGGCAGCATCGTCCGCGACCTGGTCAGTCTGGCAGGGGATTTCACTGACGCGGCTGCCGTCGAAGCCGTCAACCTCGCCCTGCCGCTGGCCGACGGCATGCACGTGCACGTTCCGGCACAGGAGGAAGTGCTGGCGGAGCCGCCCGTCATCAGCGGGCCGGCGCCGCCTGCCAACAGCCTGACCGGCGACGCGGCTCTGCCCGGCGCCCTGGTCAATATAAACACGGCAAGCATTGCCGAGCTGGAGACGCTGCCGGGCATCGGGCCGGCTCTGGCCCAGAAGATCGTCGATCACCGCGCGGAGCATGGCCCTTTTGCCACGATCGAGGCCATCCTCGACGTTTCCGGTATCGGCCCGGCGAAATTCGAGGCAATTAGAGACTGGATCACTGTGCAATGAGGGCGCCGGCTAAGGTCAGTTGGACGGAGTGCGACTTTTCTGCGTTAGTGGCGCCATGCGGCGACAAGTGACCCATGCGCGATAACGCTCTGACTGTGACGCTGGCCCGGGCCGCCAGCCTGCCCTTCCGGCTGCGCTCGCGCCGGGCCTTTGTGCCGCCCCGCAGAGCGATTATCCTCAAGCCTTGCTGCCTCAGCCAGGTTCTCCTGGCGACGCCGCTACTGGCGGCGCTCTCAGAGACCTATCCCAACACCCAGTTCGATTGGGCGGTGAGCGCCTATGCCCGGCCGGCCATTGCCGCTAACACGCGCCTCTCCGAGCTGGTGGATAGCGGTCGCGTCGGCCTGCCCGATTCGAGCTGGTCGGACGTGCGCGCCCTGGTCGAGAGACTCCGCGCGGGCCAGTACGACACTGCGTTCATCCCCAGCCGGTCGAGCGTGCTTGCCTTCGTCGCCTGGCGGGCCGGCATTCCGCAGCGGGTGGGCCTCAGTACGGGTGGCCGCGGCTTTGCTCATACGGTTGTCGTCGGCCCGCCGCCCGGCGAGCAACACGCAGCGACCATCTACCTCAGCCTGGCGCGTGCGTTGGGCATTGACGAGCCCGTGCACGTGGAGTTCCATCCCTCTGACCGGGCGCGAACGGCGATGACCGCCCTGCTGGTGGACGAAGTTGACTGGCTGGGCGACGTGCCCCTCGTTCTCATGCATCCTGGCGGCGGACGCAACCCTTTCCAGACGGACGAGACACGGCTCTGGCCGGTCAGCCGCTTTGCGCGCCTGGGCAACCACCTGGTACGCCAGCACAACGCGCGCCTGCTGATTGTCGGCGACACGGATGACCGGGCGCGGGCCGCCGAGGTAGCCGGCCTGATCAGCGCGCCGGTCGTGGACCTTGCAGGGCGCTTGACGCTATCTGAGCTGGGCGCGCTGGCGGAGATGGCCGACCTCTACGTGGGCAACGACGCCGGCCCCACGCACGTGGCTGCTGCCGTCGGCTGCCCTACCCTGGCGATCTTCGGTCCGACCAACCCGGCGGTCAGCGGGCCGTACGCCACCAAAGGCCACGTGATCAGCCTCTGGCGCCCTACGGACGGCCCGTTCAGCTGGGAGGCCGGCGTCACCACGGAAGAGGCTGCCGCAGCCGCCGATCTGCTGCTGCGCAGGCCGGCTGGGACTGCCAGTCCACCTTCATGAGTCGCGCTCAATTTGTTTGACGATCCCCCGCGATTCTGGTAAGATAAGCTGGTTGTTTTCTGGGGGCGTGGTGTAGTGGTTAACACGCCGGCCTGTCAAGCCGGAGATCGCGGGTTCGAACCCCGTCGCTCCCG
>JAAYYY010000012.1 GCA_012515125.1 Chloroflexota bacterium | reverse complement strand
CTAGTCACAGGCCAACTGCGGCCTAGCTCTGCTCTGTACCGGCTACTGTCTGAAATATCCGGTCCGGCGTAGTCCGCACTGCGTCACCGGCCGCCAGGAGAACACGATGTCTTCAGAATCAACACCACTCAGCGGGATGCGCGCGTTTACCATCGTCTGGTTTGGGCAGCTCGTCTCTTTGCTCGGTACGAGCATGACCGGTTTCGCCCTGCCCATCTGGGTTTTCGGGCAGACCGAACGGGTCCAGGAGCTGGCCCTCGTCGGACTGGCCTTCACCCTGCCGCTCATCCTGCTCAGCCCGGTCGTCGGCGCCCTGATCGACCGTTCTGACCGCAAGCTGATGATGATGCTCAGCGATCTGGCTTCGGGCCTGATGACCGTCGTCATCTTCGTCCTGATCACCACCGATAGCCTGGAGATCTGGCATCTCTATATCACCAGTGCCATCAGCGGCGCCTTCCAGAGCTTCCAGTGGCCGGCTTATTCGGCGGCGATCAGCGTCATGCTGCCGAAGAAGCATTACGGCCGGGCTCAGGGCATGATCTCCCTGGCTGAATCCGGTTCGGGCATCTTTGCCCCTTTGCTTGCCGGCGCCATGCTGGGCGTCGTTGGCCTGCGCGGGATTCTGCTCATCGACATCGTCACCTTCCTCTTTGCCGTCGGCTCCCTGCTTCTGGTCGATATTCCCAACCCGGAGCGCACGGCGGAAGGCGCCGCCGGACAGGGCAGCCTCCTGCGCGAGTCGGCTTACGGCTTCCAGTACATCTTTGCCCGGCCCAGCCTGCTTGGCCTCCAGCTCATCTTCCTCGTCGGCAATTTCTTCGTCACGATGGCCTTTACGACGCTACCGGCGCTGATCCTTGCCCGCACCAACCAGAACGAGCTTGTCTTCGGCGCCACCCAGGCAATCGGCGCTGCCGGCGGGGTTGCCGGCGGCCTGCTCATGAGCGCCTGGGGCGGCCCGCGCCGCCTGGTTAACGGTGTGCTCGCGGGCTGGGCGCTCTCCGGTCTGTCCATGATCACCATCGGTTTTGGCCGGGGCTTGCCGCTCTGGGCAGCTGGGCTGTTCGTCGGCGCGGTCCTCGTTCCCATCATTAATGGCTCCAACCAGGCTATCTGGCAGGCCAAAGTTGCTCCAGACGTGCAGGGCCGCGTCTTCTCCATCCGCCGGCTGATCGCCTGGTGCGCCCAACCCCTGTCCCAGCTGGCGGCGATCCCGCTCGCCGACCGTTTCCTGGGTCCGGCAATGCTCGAAGGCGGCAGCCTGGCGCCCCTGTTTGGACCGCTTGTCGGCACGGGGCCGGGCGCGGGCCTCAGCTTGCTCTTTATCTTCGTCGGCGCCATTGCGTCCCTCAACGGCCTTGCCGGCTACCTTATCCCGGCCATTCGCAACGTAGAGGAAATCCTGCCGGACCACGAGGCAGCAGGCGAAGCAGCCGAGATGCCCGTCGCCGCCGCGGCAGAACCCGCCTCCTCCTCCGCGTGACCGGGCCTGCCTAACAGAAATCTGAGCAGCCTCCCATCGCGGCCCACCTTCGGGTACAATAACGCTTGTGGAGGATCTGCCTGTGGACTTTGACTATTTTCCGGATACCGATACCCTGATATTGCGCCTGCGCCGCTGGCCTGACGATGCGGAGACCTATAACGGCGCCAATTTCACCGTCGTCGTCAGCGAGCTCGGCGACATTGTCGAGCTGGAAATCCGTGGCGCCAGCCAGTTCCTTGCTCGGGCGCAGGCTGCCGGCATCCCCTTTCCCGCTCCCACTCCCAGTACAGGCGACGCCTGAACGGCCACCCGGTTTTCCCCTTCGTTCCTAAGCCAACCTGTCTCTTCTTCGCATAGGTCCGCCTGATGTTGCGCTGGCTTCCAAAAGTCGGCCATTTCTGGTTTCCAGTGCGGCCGGTCCTGACCGGGCCGGAGGTCGCCTTAGAAAGTGCCGTATATCACAATGTTGACGCTAGTCGCAGAATCATCTAATCTTCAGATACGCTTATCCAGTCTGCGGTAGTCCACATCGTGCCGCGATGACTCCCTCATGGGGACAAATAGCAACCTGACGAAGCTGGCAGTTGCTGCGCCCAACCGGATCCGCTGTTAAGGAGGTGATGCCACTCGAGTAGGTAATATCCCTATCCGTGTTGTAATTGTCGGAGCCGGGAGTATTGACCGTTGCGTGGAGTAAACCATCTCATCTACGTGGAGGGAAAGTTCGTAATGATGCGTTACCGGCATATCCTCGTGCTGCTTGGGCTGTTTCTTCTGCTATTTGGCAGTCTGACTGCGGCTGCACAGGACAATGGACCGAACCGTGAAGAGTCGCCAGGTTTTCAGGCGCAGGGAGCAACCCCACAGCGTGCTGGCGAAATCCGCTTCCTCACCGCACCGAATCAGGGTGATGCCCTGGATATCGCCCTGAACTACATTCGTGATAACGCGAGAGCGCTGGGTCTATCCGCCGACGATCTCCGAGACGTGATCGTCACCGATCGATATACCAGCAGGCACAATGGGGTGACCCATATCTACCTGCGCCAGCGCTATAATGGTATCGAAGTCTTTGGCGCCGACATTAACGTGAATGTTGCCGCCGATGGCAGCATCATCAATGTCGGCAATAGCTTTCTCGCCAATCTGGCTGCCGCCGTGGGCGCGCAGGCGCCCGCCCGTTCTGCTGTCCAGGCCGTCGCCGCGGCCGGGCGCCATCTAGGGCTGGAACTTAACCAGGCCGTGGAGGTCGTCGCCCAGCGCGGTGGTCCCGCGCGCGAAGTCGTCCTCAGCGACGCGGGAATGGCGGCGCAGGACATTCCGGCGCGGCTCGTCTACCAACCCGTCGCCCCTGGCGCCGTGCGCCTGGCCTGGCAGCTGGAGCTCGAGGAGCCTGATGGGGAGAACTGGTGGCTGATGACTGTAGACGCCGAGACCGGCCAGGTCCTGTCCCAGCTCAACTACGTGGACCACGACAACTGGGGCGTGCCGGTCGCCCGCACTGCGGGCCGCGCTCCGCTTCTGGGCACAGCCGCGTCCGTGAGCAGCCTGCCGAGCGCGCAGACCGATGGCGCTACGTACAACGTCTACGCCCTGCCCAAAGAGAGCCCGAACGATGGGCCGCGTACGCTCGTAGTCGATCCGGCTCACCCGGTTGCCTCGCCGTTTGGCTGGCACGATACGAACGGCGCTGCCGGCCCCGAATTCACCATCACGCGCGGCAACAACGTGCATGCCTATACGGACATTGACGCCAACAACGTCCCCGATCCCGGAAGCAGCCCCGATGGTGGCCCCGGTCTCGTCTTCGACTTCCCCCTGGACGAGACCCTGAATCCGGACGGCTACCGGCCCGCGGCGGTAACGAATCTCTTCTACTGGAACAACATCATCCACGACGTCTTCCACGGCTACGGTTTTGACGAGCCGTCGGGCAACTTCCAGGTGAACACTTACGGCCGCGGCGGTCTGGGCAACGACGATGTCCGCGCCGAGGCCCAGGACGGCAGCGGGACCAACAACGCCAACTTCGGCACGCCGGTGGACGGCCAGCGCCCGCGCATGCAGATGTTTGTCTGGGACTTCCCATTCCCGAACGTGGTTACCGTCAACCCGCCCTCGCCGATTGCCGGCGACTATGTGGCCAGCGGCGCCGCCTTTGGTCCCAGTCTGGAAGACACGGGCCCGATTACGGCAGAAGTCGTCCTGGTAGACGATGGAGTCGGCGCAGGCGCCGACGGCTGCGAGCCGTACTCCGTGCCGGCCGGCAGCATTGCCCTGGTCGACCGGGGTACGTGCAACTTTACGGTGAAGGTCGCCAACGGCCAGGCGTCGGGTGCGGTGGCCGTCATCGTCGCCAATAACGTGCCCGGCACGCCGATCGCGATGGGCGGCGACGATGCGACGATCACCATCCCCTCGGTGATGATCAGCATGGACCACGGCGACCTGCTGAAGGCCAACCTGCCGCTTAACGCGACCCTCCAGAGTGCGGGCTCGCCGGAACCCAATCGCGATAGCGACCTGGACAGCGGCGTGATCATCCATGAGTACGGTCACGGCATCAGCAACCGCCTGACCGGCGGGCCATCCACCGTGTTCTGCCTTGGCAATGCCGAGCAGATGGGCGAGGGCTGGAGCGACTGGCTGGCGCTTGCGCTGACGGCGGTGCCTGGCGACACCGGGCCTATGCGTCGCGGTATGGGCACCTACCTGATCTTCCAGGCGCCGGACGGCCAGGGCATCCGCCCGACCCCCTACAGCACCGACCTCAGCGTCAATCCTACGACCTATGGCGACCTTGGCGGGCTGGCCATCCCGCACGGCGTCGGTTATGCCTGGGCTACCATGCTCTGGGAGGTCTACTGGAACCTGGTCGACGCTTACGGCTTCAACCCGGACATCTACGGCGATTGGACCAGTGGCGGGAATAACCTCGCCGTCCAGCTCATCATCGACGGCATGAAGCTGAAGGCCTGCCGGCCGGGCTTCGTGAATGGTCGCGATGGCATCCTGTTGGCCGACCAGATCCTCACCGGCGGCGAGAACCAGTGCCTGATCTGGCAGGGCTTCGCCAAGCGTGGCCTGGGCTACAGCGCCAGCCAGGGCAGCAACAATAGCACGACCGACGGCGTCGAGGCCTTTGACCTGCCGCTGGGCTGCCACTTCGAGGGCTTCTTCCCGCCCGTCAGCAACCCGCCGGCCGTGAACAACGTCAGGGCCGGAAAGACCGTTTCGGTCATGTTCAGCCTGGGCGGCGATTATGGCCTGGACATCTTCGCCAATGGCGTCCCGCAATCGCAGGAAATCAGCTGCACCACCGGCGAGGTGATCGGACCTCTGGAGGACACGACGAGCCCCGGTAACCTCGGGCTTACCTACAAGAGCGGCCCGGATCGTTACGCTTACCCCTGGCGGACATTCCGGGATTGGGCGGGCACCTGCCGCCAGCTTGTGCTTGACTTCGGCGACGGCATCGTCTACCGGGCCAACTTCGCCTTCACACCATAACCAGACCCTAGCTCTCTGATCTGATAAGGAGCGCCGCACCTCGCGGCGCTCCTTTTTTCACCTGAGACAGCCGTCTATCCAGGTGTGTAACGACTTCGGCTAATCACCCGCCTCAGCGTCTTCAGTACCGCCCGCCGCACACTCTTCGTTCCGGCGATCAGCCTGGTGGTCCTGCGGCTGGCTCTTGCGTGCAGAGGCGTTCCGGTCGATGACCATTTCCCCATTGTGGTGCGGGATCCGGTGGGGCACGATCGTCACCACAACACGCTCCAGGCCATGCAGCGCCATGTTGAAGATAAGCACGCTGTTCTGGTGCAATACCTGCTCCCAGGCAGTTTCCATCGCCAGGTGGCCGACCACCACGTGCACGAAACCGTCTGGATTCTCCCGCAGCAGCTTTTCGACATAGAGGCGGATCGGTCGGTTCAGCTCGCGGTAGGGCGAGTCCACGATCACCAGCTCGCTTTCGCCGATTACCTGCTCCCACAGCGCCGGCAGCGATTGAGCT
>JAAYYY010000109.1 GCA_012515125.1 Chloroflexota bacterium | reverse complement strand
TGGGTTGTCTCGATTTACATCGCCCTGGAAATCCCGCGGCTGCGCGGTTACGTGGCCTCAGTCGCCGACCCCGGTGGCTATCGCCGCGACGCCGAGCTGCTGATGAACCAGTTCGGCCGGATCTGGAACGCCTATCTGCGCGGGCAGATCTTCCTGGGCGTGGTCATCGGCGT
The DNA here is from genome assembly GCA_012515125.1 of Chloroflexota bacterium. Taxonomy (GTDB): domain Bacteria; phylum Chloroflexota; class Anaerolineae; order Promineifilales; family Promineifilaceae; genus JAAYYY01. Next base: position 1,587 of record JAAYYY010000109.1, on the reverse strand, counting down.
CATCGTCTCGATTACACTGGCGCTGCTGCAGGTGCAGAACGCGCTGGCCCTCGGCCTGCTCTCGGGCCTGCTGGAGTTCATCCCCATCGTCGGTCCGGTCATCGGCGCGGTAGCAGCTACGGTTGTCGCCCTCTTCCAGCCGGACCACCTGGCGGGCCTGTCGCCCGTCTGGCATGCGGCTGTGGTCATGGGCGCGATGATCGTCATCCAGCAACTGGAGAACAATCTCCTCGTGCCGCGCATCGTCGGCAATGCCCTGGACCTGCACCCGCTGCTGGTGATGGTCGCCGTCTTCATGGGGACGTCACTTGCAGGCATCCTCGGCGCGGTCCTGGCGGCTCCCGTTCTGGCTTCGGCCAAGCTCATCGGCGTCTACGCCTGGCGCAAGATGTTCGACCTGCCGCCTTTCCCCGACGACTGGTTTGCGGCTGACACGCTGGAAGCAGACGGGCACGGCGTGCGCGCGTCGCTGCGCAGGCTGCTGGCGGCGCGGCGCGCCCAACCGCATCCGCACCCCAAGGAACCCCTTCCCCCTACCGGCGAATAGGCCGGACCTGCGTCCTATCGCTTAGAGCGCCGGCTTCCCGCCAGCCTTTTTGCGCCTGCGCCAGAGCACATAGGCCACCAGCAATAGGAGCGACGCCAGCGCGCCCACTGGGGCAACACGGCGGAACGTAAATCGCGAGGCTTCCATCTCGTTTTTCCTTTTGCGCCGCCGGGTCAGCGGCTGCCAGTCGGGGACTGTCGCCGGGTCGGGCGGTGCGTAACAGCAGCGCCACAGCGCCTGGTAAGCGGCCCATTCCCGCTGCCAGCCGGCCTCATCCCAACCCAGCTCCTCCGTGCAGATCGCCTGGATGCGGTCGGTGAATGCGGCGCCGCCGGCGGGCAGGAGCAGCCCCAGCCGCACCCGGCGCAGCAGCAGGTCTTCCAGATGCACTACCTGTTCGGCCCGTGCCGCCCAGCGCAGCTCGGCCCAGAGCGTCGCCGTTTCGCCCACGGGGGCCAGCTCGTCCGGGCGGGCAGCCGCCACCAGCGCGGGAGCGGCTGCGCCGTACCGGCCGAGCAGCCGTTCGCGGACCTCGCCGTCCAGCCCGGTATCGGCCAGCACGTCCGCTGGCGGCAGCGGATCGAGGACGGGGGCATCCTCCTGCCATTCGGCCATCTCCGGCAGCCGTGGGCGCAGCTTCTCCAGCGCGTCGCGCGCGATGCGGCGGAAGGTCGTCAGCTTGCCACCCGTCACCGTCAGCAGCCCATCCTCGGCCCAGACGACGTGCTCTCGTGACTCCTGTGACGGGTCGGCGCCGGTGCCGATGACCGGGCGCACGCCGGCGAAGCTGGAGAGCGCATCGGCGAGGGTGACGCCCAGCTGTGGGAAATAGCTTTCTACGACGGCCATCAGGTAGGCCGTCTCCTCCGGGCTGATGCTCGGCTCGGCGTCGAGGTCGTCCGTGTAGTCCACGTCGGTCGTGCCCACAATGGTGACGGCCTCCCACGGAATAATGAAGACCGGCCGGCCATCATAGGGATGGGCGAAGCTGACCGCCTGGGCGACGGGCAGCCGCCAGGCAGGGAAGACGAGATGGCTGC
>JAAYYY010000108.1 GCA_012515125.1 Chloroflexota bacterium | reverse complement strand
TCTGCACGCTGCCGTTGTCAATCTCGACGCCGTAGATCAGGCCCAGATCGACGATGTTGATGCCCAGCTCCGGGTCGATCACCTCGCGCAAGGCGGCGTATACGCGCTCCTCAGTCAGCAGGAAATCGGACACGTTGTTTCCGTTCTTCTGTCCAGTTATGGGCATCTACTCCTCCCAGACGATCTCATAGGGCAGGTTAATGGCCCCCACCGGACAGGCCGGCTCGCAGAGGCCACAATAGTTGCACGATTCCGGGTCGGCGACGACGGCGAGATCGCCAGCCATGGCGAGGGCGCCGGTCGGGCAGACGGCCACACAATCGCCGCAGCCGGTACAGCTTGCTTCGTCAATTATTGGTAGCCAGGTTTCAAGGGCCATTCTCTTTCTCTTTTCCTACCCGATACACCATCACCGCGGGCCACCCTCAACAACGAAGGTGGCCCGCCCTGTGCTTGCTATCCTTCGTAGTTGAGGGCGTCGTAGCCGGGACCCACGCTGAAGAAGTCGTAGTTGGGAACAATGTCTTCCGTCAGGTCCAGGATTTCGCCGCCTTCGAGCTGCTTCGCGTTCAACAGCTTGACGGGGTTGCCGTCGATCATTCCTTCGAACGGCTGCCCGTCGGGCATCAGCTCCTTGCTGTTGTTCACCCACTGCCCCGGCTGGGCCTCGTACGCAACCGGCACTTCTTCCTCGGGGAAGATGGCCTCGTACGGGCACTCCGGGACGCAGGCGCCGCAGTCGATGCACGTATCCGGGTCGATGTACAGCCAGGGCCATTCCTCTTCAGGATGGCCGAGGACCATACACTCCACCGGGCATACTTCGACGCAGGCTGTGTCGCGCAAGCACAGGCGTGTGATGATATGGGTCATGGTAAACTCCTTCTGCGACGGCGGCTGCTGCCAGGGTCGCAGTAACCCATACAGGACGCCGTCTCGCCAGGGGCGAGCTGTCCTGCTAGAAGGTAGAGTAACCTGCGTGGCGGGGAAATGCCTTGATCTGGATCAAGTAGGGGTCTCCTAGAGCAGGGCAATGTTTCGCAGGAGATTCGGGTCGCGGATGACGATACGGTGGCGGTCGAAGGCGATGGCGCCGGTCTCTTCCAGGGTGCGCAGGGCCCGGCTGACCGTCTCCGGGGTCGTGCCCAGGTGGGTGGCGATGAGCGCGCGGGTGACGGCGGGACCGGAGAGGGAGGGGTTCTCTTTCTGCTGCAGCAGGAAGCGGGCGAGGCGCGCCGTGACCGAGCGCAGGGCCAGGTCTTCGATCTGCAGCGCAAGCTGGCGGATGCGCTGGTTCAGGCCGCGGATGACGCCCAGCGCCAATTCGTGATTCTGCGCCAGGGCAGCCTGCAGCGTCGCGGCGCTCAAGACCCAGGCGACCCCCTCGGTGAGCGCCGTGGTGCTGGCGGCGTTAACGCCGCCGTCGAGGGCCGGCGCGTCGTTGAACGAGTCGCCGGGGCCGAGCAGATGCAGGACGTGTTCCCGTCCCTCCGTCGTCGTCTTATACGCCTTCACGCGTCCGCGTTCGATCAGCCACAGCCCGGCCGACGGCTCTCCGGCGAGGAAGAGCGTTTCGCCGGCCGAAAAGGTGCGGCGCACGGCCTGCCGGGCCAGCTCCTCCAGCTGCGCCGCTGGCACCGTGGCGAAATAGGGATGAGCCTTCAAGACTCTGGTGACGGTAAACTCGCGGTTCGTCGTGGTCGCTTCCTTCATCTTCCGGCTAATCCAGCACGGGATCAGTCCTGGCCCTCAGCCATCATCTTCGTCACCCTGGTCGTGGTGTTCCAGTTGCGAATGGTCATGTTCTGGTAGACCGGCAGGGACAAAATACGGCTGAGATGACTCTGTGTTGCCCTGCTGATCAGCCTCGAGAAATAGAGCACGCCTTCTCCGGCCGTGGCCTGGTCTACGCCCTCCTTCGTGGTCACCACCGGCATTACATCGGCTGCCGTCACTGGCTCCTTCAGGAAAAGGACGTCGTAGCGATAGCTTTCCGGCTCGCTGCCGAAGCCTGCGGGCGCGCCGGCGACGATTTCATTCATCTCGTCCTGCGAGCGCACGACCACGGGTAGCTGGTAGGCGAAGGTGTTCGCCAGGGCGTCTTCGATCTGGGCCGTCAGCGCGGCCTGATCGCGCTCGGGGGTGCGGAAAATCACGTTGCCGCTCTGGATGTAGGTGCGCACGTCCGCGAAGACCAACGCTTCCATACAGGTCCTCAAATCGGCCATCCTGATCTTGTTCTTGCCGCCGACATTGATGCCGCGCAGTAAGGCTACATAGGTATTCATCCAGACCTCATCGGGGGAATCTGGTACAACCGGCCGGGCGGGCCGGCGGGCTGCTTTGTCTCAATGCCGGACCGAGTTTACCATAGGAACGGGATCTGTCTTATCTGACGTTCCAGGCTCCGGGTGCAGGCCGGCCCGAACCGGGCAGGAGGTATGACCATGGCGAACAGCGCTCTCGTCAAGAAACTGCAGATCAAGCCCGACCAACGGATGGTCGTCGTCAATGCGCCGGCCGGCTATCAGGAGGACCTGGGATCGCTTCCGGCAGGCGTGGAGCTTTCCACACGGGCGGAGGGCCAGTATGACGTCGTCCAGCTGTTCGTTCAGAACCGCGCCCAGCTGGAAGAGCTTTTCCCGGCGGCGCTGCGGGCGCTGAAAGCGGATGGGCTTTTCTGGATAGCGTACCCCAAACAGAGCAGCGGGATGGAGACGGATCTGAACCGCGATGCGGGCTGGGAAGCCGTGTACAAAGCCGGGCTGCGCGCCGTCGCATCGGTGGCGATTGACGATACGTGGTCGGCGGTGCGCTTTCGCCCGGCCGAGTTTAGCAGCGAGCAGGAGATGGTTGAGGCGCAGTATGCGGGCAAGAAGGCGGCGCTGCGGCCGATTTACGAGCGCCTTGTTGCTGAAGCACAGGCGTTGGGTCCTGACGTGGAGCTGGCGCCGAGGAAGAGCTACGTCGCGCTGATGCGCAAGAAGATATTCGGCCTCATCGCAGCCAGCACCAACTCGCGCGTCGATCTGGGGCTGAAACTGCCCGGAAAAGAGGGCGGCGCCCGTCTGTCTGAAGCGCCGGGTTTTGGCAGCGGATCGATCACCCACAAAGTGGCCCTCACGAGCCTCGACGAGGTGGACGGGGAGGTCGTGGGCTGGCTGCGCGAGGCCTTTGATTCGGTAGGGTAGAGACGCGAAATTTACGAGGTTGTTAGCTATGTCGATTCCGAGCCTTGAAGTCTATGCCAGCCTTGATTGCCCCTATGCGTACCTGGCGACCTACCGGCTGCGCCAGATCTGGCCCGACTACCGGGGGAAAGTGAGCCTGGTCTGGCGGGCGCTATCGCTGGAGTACGTCAACGCGCGGCCGGTGACCAAGCCGCTCATCGAGGCCGAACGGTCGCTCTTCGCCCAGATCGAACCGGCGCTGCCCTATACGCCGTGGAGCGCGCCGGAATGGCTCTGGCCGACGACGATGTGGCCCGCCTTCGAAGCGCTCGCCTGCGCTCAGGCGCAGAGCCCGGAGGCGGGGTTCGAGATGAGCTGGGCGCTGCGGCACGCGTTCTTCGGCCAGAGCACGAACATCGCCCTCCGCCACGTGCTGCTTGACATCGCCAAACGTGTCGCCGAGAAGGCGCCGCTGGACCTGGCCCGGTTCGAGGCCGACTGGGACAGCGGACGGTACAAGGAGAGCGTGATAGCAGAGAGCCGGCGCGGCTGGCACGAGCTAAGACTCGACGGCAGCGTCACCTTCGTGCTACCCGACGGCGAACGCGTGACCAACCCGGCGCTCGGGGAGATCGATTTTGACGAGGAGCAGTACGTTCTGCGCGGCTACACGCCTTTTGCCGGCGATCCGCTGGCCTCCTACCGCAAGCTGTTGGACCGGGCAATCGCCTCGGCGTCGTAGGCCGCGAACCGGCTTCGTCAGGCCTGCCGGCCCCACCCGGCCCGCAGAACGCGCAGGGCGTTGCCGCCGAGGATCTTGCGGATGGTCTCGTCGCCGTAACGGCGTTGCGAGGGCGAGGCCATTGCAGCATATAGATGCCGGGTCAGGCGGGGGAGCTGGCTGGCATCGACCAGGTCGTCCGGCGGATCGGTGAACCCGTCGAAGTCGGTCCCTAACGCCGCCACCTCTTCGCCGCCGACCTCGATAAAATGGGCGAGCGTGCGGACGATGAAGTTGAGGCCGAAGGGCGTCTCGTGGGGCATCAGCCAGTAGTTCATGAAGATCACGCCGGCAAAGCCGCCGTGGTCGGCCAGCCAGCGGATCTCCCATTCGGCGAGGTTATAGGGGCTGGGGTTGATCGCCTGGGCGCCCACGTGCGTGGCGACCACGCGCCCCTGGACACCCGCCTGCTCGGCCAGCGTGTAGACCTGCGCGCGGGCCAGCGGCGTGCAGTGGGTGATATCGACGAGCATGCCCAGCTCGAACATGCGGCTGACGACGGTCTCGCCGGCCGGCCCCAATCCGGCGGTGATGTCGTGCCGCTGCAGCGCCTGCCGCCAGCGCGCCAGCGGCAGTATCGTCTCCGGGAACTGGAAGCAGGGCGAGGTTACGTAGTTGGGATAGAAGTGCGCCAGGGTCAGCAGGGCCACGCCCCGATTGAAGAAGCTTTCCAGGTTGGCAAGAATCTCGTCAATCGCCGCGGCGGATGGCTGATCGGGCACGCGCTTGCCGGCGACGATGCCCTGCAGGCAGTGGGCGCCCTCCACGGTGTGGACGATGGCAATCGGGGCCTCATCCCCACCGGCCAGGATCGCGTCCAGCTCGGCGACGCTGCGGGCCAGCCGGGCAAACCGTTTCTGCCCCGGCACGCGCTGTTCCACCTGCACTTCCATGGCCTCCAGCGCATTCATCGTCGCCGCGAAGTAGGGCGGCGCGACCAGCTCGGCCCACACCCTGGGCGTGATCCGCCGCAGGAGCTTGAGCAGGGGTATGTCGTCGAGCAACGGCGCCTCCGGCACGTGCAGCGCCGAAAGCAGCAGATCGACGCCACCTTCTTCCAGCCGGGGGAAGCTGGTACGCAGGCTGAAGGGCGAAAAGGCTGCGGCGGGCGGGCCGCCACGGCTGGCGAGGCTGCGCCGGAAGAGGCTGACTTTCAGCGACGGGTGGGCGTGCACATCCACAACCGTCGCCTGCCGGTGCAGCGCCAGCGCTTCCTCACTCACCGGGCCAACTCCGACCAGAAACAGCGGTCATCTTTCCTCCGCTCAGGTGGTCTCGGGCAGGGCAAAGCCGGCCAGTTTTAGCTGCCGGCCACCCGCCTCGACCAGATGGTAGGGCACCCAGGCCACGCCAAACAGCTCGACGGCCACGTCCTTCTTATAGGGGGTGAGCTTGATTTCCGTCGTGCGGGCGGCGATATCGTTCCACTTCTCCTCCAGCGCGTCCAACGCTTCCTTCATCTCGTCTTCGAGTTTGTCGATTTCCTTCTTGAGACGTTCGATTTCCTCCTCGGACTCTTTGACGTCCTCGGCAGCCTTGGCCGTCATCCGCCGCTTGGTCATCGAAGACGAGACGCTGCGGCGCCGTTTGGAGAAGAGGCCGAAGATCGTCTCGGCGTGCGTCGCCGCCTCCTGCATCTTGCGCTGGTTGTATTCGGCCCGATCTGATTCCAGCTCGCGCTCTTCGCGGGTGAGCTTCGTCTCCAGGGCGTCCAGCTTGCGCTCGAACTGCGCCTCGAGCTTGTCCGCCTCGACCTCAGCCTTCTCGGCGGCTGCCTTCTGGCATAGCTGCGCAAACTCGTCGTCGGACAGCTCCGGCCCGGCGTAGACGCCCAGCCCTTCGTTGGCCCGGACCATGATATACGAATCCCGGTAGACCCAGTCCTGGAAATCGCTCTCCATGCTGCGCAGGACCTTTTCGTCGGATAGCGGCTCGTCCAGGCTCTCGAAGCGGGCGTCCACCGCCGGGCGGCTCTCCAGGCTGCGGGCGTCGATAGCGCCCATCGTGTGCTCCTGCCAGCGCACGCTGCCGCGCCGGTCGGGCTCCACGACGAGTGCCGTCCGCTTGAGCGTGTAATCCACGTTGTACTTACGATTCAGGAAGCGAACGTCGGCCTGGGCCAGCAGGACCGGGCGGTAGAGCAAGCCCAGCGGGCGACTGTCCAGCGGCAGCGACTCACCTTCGGCGCGCTCGGCCTGGGAGAGGGTCAGGTTGTTGGGCAGGAAGTATTCGTTGGTGCGGCCGGGCACACGCGGGCGCGACGCCGTACCGGGCAGCGATACCTGCGCGGGAGCGGCAGCGGCCGCGGGGGCGGGCGATGCGGCAGCCTGGGGAGCGGCAGCGGGCTGGGCGGCCGCTGTGGGGGCTGCGGTCGGCGCCGTGGCGCCGGCCAGCTCATTCAGCGCTGGGATCTGGGCGCGCGTCAGCGGGCCCGCCAGGTAGTTCATCGCCCAGCGCGTGCCAAAGAGGACGGGCTGCTTCTCGTGCACGTTGCGCATCAGGAAGACGCGCTTGCCAATGGCGGAGATCAGATGGTCGTAGGCGCGGCGGTCGAGGCCGCCCGGCGTGGCGCTCGCCAGACCGTCGAGCAGCCGCTGCTTGTCCTGGTCGGTGCCCAGCTTGCCGATGAACCAGCTCCCGGCGTTGGAGAGCGCCTTGTAGTCCACGTCCACCGGGTTCTGTGTCGCCAGCACGAGGCCGACGCCGAAGGCGCGGGCCTGTTTGAGCATGCGCAGCATCGGCTCCTTGGAGGGCGGATTGCCGACGGGCGGCAGGTAGCCGAAGATCTCGTCGAAGTAGACCAGCGCGCGCAGCGTGGTGGTGCCGGCCTGCGTGCGCATCCAGCCTTCCACCGCCGAGTAGAGCAGCGTGACGAAGAACATGCGCTCTTCGTCGCTGAGGTGGGCGATGTAGAAGACGGTGTGCCGTGGCTCGCCGTTCTCGTCGTAGAGCAGCCGGGCCACGTCGAGGGGATCGCCTTCGAGCCAGCTCTGGAAGGCGGGCGCAGCAAGAATGCTGTTCAGGCGCATGGCAAGCGCAAAGCGGTCGCTTTCGGGGAAGAAACGATTGATGTCCAGCACGCCCAGCTTGTCAAACGGCGGCGATTGGGCCTGCATGATCAGCTCGCCCAGATCGAGGTCATGGCCCTTGCTCCAGGCGTTCTCGAAGATATTGGAGAGGAGAATGTGCTCGCGCGATTGCACCGGGTCGATATCTTTGAGGCCGATGAGGCCCAGCAGGGCAGTGACGGTGCCGGAGATTTGCTCGCGCAGCAGCTCGCTATTCTCGGCCCAGGGGATATCGGGCGCTTCCAGCGAGGCCAGGATGCTCAGGGGCAGGCCGGTGGTGGAGCCCGGCGTGTAGACGGCGAAGCGCACGCTCTCTTTCAGCCGCTGCAGGCGCTCAGGCTCGATGTCCCACTCCGCCAGCCCCTTGCGCCACAGGGCAGCCGTCTCTTCAGCCGCCTGCTCAAGCGTCTTGCCCTCGCGGCGAGCCGTATCCGGGTTGATCCACGGCTGGAAGTCGGCCGGCAGCAGATCGGGGAAATGGAGCAGCGCGTTGGTGATGTCTCCCTTCGGATCGATCATCAGCGCCGGTATCCTGTTCAGCGCCGCCTCTTCCAGCAGGTCGATACACAGCCCGGTCTTGCCCGAGCCGGTCATGCCGACGACGACGGCGTGTGTCGTCAGATCGGCCGGATCGTAGAGCAGCGGACGGTCAGTCAGCGCCGCGGTTTCGGCATCGACCACGCGACCCAGGTAATAATTGCCGTTGGTTTCAATCATGAGTGCGTCCTCCTTGGGTCAAGTCTATCACAAAACGGGCAATGATTGAGAATTGACGCCCAAGCGATCCTTTCCGTATAATGCCGGGCATCATGCGAGTTATGGCTGTTCTCTCTGGAATGTTGATGCCCGTCGCCGGGATGCGCACCGCTCCCGGCAATCCGGCGTTGGGGATGGAACAGGCGTAACTGTTTTCTGCACACCTTTTGTCTGTCACGGCCTCCCCAACGGGAGGCTTTTTTGTTTCCAGGAGAAAGTAGCGATGTCCGGCACTCCTTTTTACGTGACCACGCCCATCTATTATGTAAACGACGAGCCCCATCTGGGCCATGCCTATACGACCGTGCTGGCCGACGTGCTGGCGCGTTATGCCCGGCTGTGGGGCCGCGAAACCTTCTTCCTGACCGGCACGGACGAGCACGGCTGGAAGGTGGAGCGGGCCGCGCAGAGTCACGGGGTCTCCCCACAGGAGCAGGCGGATACGATGGTCGTCCGTTTCCAGGAGAGCTGGGAGCGGCTGCGCATCGCGCCCGACGACTTCATCCGCACGACGGAGCCACGGCACCGCCGCGTCGTGCAGGCCGTGCTGCAACAGCTCTGGGAGCAGGACGACATCTACCAGGACGACTACACTGGCTGGTACTGCGTGCCTGACGAGCGCTTCTGGACAGAGAAAGACCTTGTGGACGGTAACTGCCCCGATTGCGGCCGGCCGGTCGAGCAGCTTGCCGAGCGCAACTACTTCTTTCGCATGGGCCGGCACCAGGAGTGGCTGATCCAGACCATCCAGGATAATCCGAACTTTATCCGGCCGGAGAGCCGGCGCAACGAAGTGCTGGGCTTCCTGCAGCAGCCACTCGGCGACCTGTGCATCTCGCGCCCGGTCTCTCGCCTGAACTGGGGCATCCCCCTGCCCTTCGACGGGGAGTTTGTGACCTACGTCTGGTTCGACGCGCTGCTCAACTACGTCACCGCGCCAGGCTACCTGCAGGACGACGAGCGTTTCGCGCGGCTCTGGCCCCAGGCGCTGCATCTCATCGGCAAGGATATTCTCATCACCCATTGCGTCTACTGGCCCACCATGCTGCACGCCGCCGGGCTGCCGCTGCCGCGGCAGATCTTCGCCCACGGCTGGTGGATCGTCGAGGAGCAGAAGATGTCCAAGTCGCTGGGCAATGTCGTCAAGCCGCTGGCTCTGGCCGAGCGCGTGGGCGTAGACGCCTTCCGTTACTTCCTGCTGCGCGACATGACCCTGGGCCGGGATGCCAGCTTCAGCGAAGCCAGCCTACTCCAGCGCTACCAGGCCGATCTCGCCAACAACCTGGGCAATCTGCACTACCGGATTACGAACATGACCGGCCGTTACTGCGCAGGCCGCGTGCCGGCGCCCGGCGAGCCAACGCCGCTGGAGACGAGCCTGCAGGCGCGGTCCGAGGCGCTTATCCCGTCCTTGCGGGAGCAGGTCGAGCGGCTGGCCCTCAACCAGGGGCTGGCAGAGGTCGTCGAGCTGGCGGCGGAGGTCAACCGCTATCTGGAACAGAGCGCGCCCTGGACGCTGGCGAAGGCGGGCGAGGCCGGGCGGGTGGCGACAATCCTGTACACCGCCGCCGAGGCGCTGCGGATCTGCGCCCTGCTGCTGTGGCCCGTGATGCCCGAGCGCATGGCGACGTTGTGGCAGCAGCTCGGCTGGCAGGCGACCGAGCGGCCCGGCGAGGGGCTGCGCTGGGGGGCGCTGCAGCCGGGGGCGGCGGTCAGCCGGGGCGAGCCGCTTTTTCCCCGGCTGGAGCCGGCCGGAGAGGCAGCCTGAGCCGTTCTGCCCCGGGCGGGGAGCGCGGAAATCAGGCTCGCGCGCGGCGCCTGAGCTGGGACGGCAGGGGGACGTGACCGGGCACCGTAGGGGGACGAGCGCCAGCTATGCTGTGAACATCGACAGACCGGAACCAGCCAATGGAGAAGGAAGATGTTCGCACAAGCACCGCCGATCAGCCACGTTTATGATGACGAAGCCGTACACACCTATCATGCGCGCCACCTCTTTTCCCGCCTTTACGCGTCGGCGAAGCTGCGCGCCGTGGGCACTGCCCTGCGGAGACGGCCCGCCACGCTGAAGCCGCTGGCGGCGGCGCTGCGACCCGGCGCGGTCGTCAGCCGCCGCTATGCAGGGCTGAGGCTCGTCGCCCTTGAGGCCATTCGCGGCAGCGAGAGCCGGAGCGCCGATTTTGACCTCTCGTTTCGCCCGCGCCGCCGGCACATGGCCCAGCGCTGGATGTGCGTCGCCGCAGCCTGGATGGCGGGCGTCGTCTTTGCGCCGGTGCAACTGATTCGGGTGGGCGACGACTACTTCGTGCGCGACGGTCACCATCGCATCTCTGTGGCGCGGGCGCTTGGCCAGTACGCTATCGAGGCCGAAATCACCGTCTGGGAAGTGGACAACCCGGCGGCGAGCGGCAGGTAGCCGGCGCTGCCGCGCCGGGCCATCCTGCGGGGACGGTATCAAGGACGTGTGGAGGACTGGCGCCGTCTAGACTGCCTGTAGTGCTGTGGAATATGCAGGTATAGGGAGGCCGATCATGAAAAAGTCTGTTCGTCAGGAAGCAGCGTTGTGGATATGCGCGGAATGCGGCTCGTGGTGGTGCAGCCAGCCGGCGCTGGCGCCGACCGATTTTCTGCGGCAGCTACCCGCTTCCCTCGTCGCCAGCCTGAGCTGGGATGAGTTCCGGGGCTGGGCAGTTGGCCCGGCGGACCACGTCGCCGCCTGCCCCGAGTGTGGCACAGTCAGCAGCGCGCCGGTCTACGGCGACGTTGGCGAAACGTCGCGCTACCAGCCGATGTTCGCCCTACACACGGCGCCGGGTATGTCGGCCCGCAATATGCGGTCTGCTGGCGGTGCGACGAGCAGGCCGGCAGGCTAGGGCGTGGTGCTCCTATCCCCTTCAGCCGGCTAGGAGAATGCAGGCCCGCCTCACACGGGAGGTCGCGCCGGCCCGTCCACCGCCCTGGCGTTCGGATGCCGCTCGCCCGTGGTGGTCGCCAGCTCCCGGCTGACCTCGTCGGCCAGCGCCCAGAGGTCCGCCGGCGCAACTTTCCCGTCTTCGGCTTTCCCGGCGCCGGTCAGAGTGAGGTCCGTCCGCAGCCCCGCCGCGCGCGCCCGGACTTCCGTCCAGGCAATCGGATGGTCGGCAACGAAGGCAGCCAGCTCCAGCGCCCGGCCGGTCCTGTCTGAGCGGGCGAACAGCTCTGCAGCAGCGGCGAGCGCCGCCAGCGTGATGGCCCGGTCGCCCGTGGCGCGCGCGGTAGCGACGGCGCGGGCCATCTGCTCCTGGGCCAGCGGCAGATCGCCGCCGAGGGCCAGGTTGGCGCGGCCCAGCCCCATCAGGGCATAGGCCTGGGCCCAGCTGTGGTTGTGCTCTCTGGCATGACGCAAGCTCTCTTCAAAGCTGACGACGGCAACAGCATGGAATCCGCGCGCGGCGGCAACCTGCGCCAGCCCCCGATGGTAAAAGGCGTAGCCAGTGTGATCGCCAAAGCTGGCGAAGAGGGGCAGCGAGCGCTCATACCAGGTCAGCGCCTCGTCCAGCTCGCCGCGCAGCCGGCAGAGCTCCCCCATCTCCCAGGTGGCCCAGGCCTCAGTAAACAGGTCGCCGGCGGAACGTGCATAGGACAGGGCCGCCCACTTGGTCTCCAGGGCGCGATCCAGCCGGCCATAACGGGCAGCCTCATAGCTTTCCTTGCCGATCATATCGCCGACGAAAGCAAGTGGGTCCCGGGATTGCGCCGCTTCAGTCATCGTGCGGTAGTGAGCGAACGCGCTATCGAGGTCGCCCAGCTGCAGATAGGCGTCGCCGATATGCCAGTGGAGCAAGGTGGCGATGATCCACTCGCCCGCCTCGTCGAGGCAGACCATAGCTTCCTGCCAGTAGCGAATCGCCTCCGGCATCTCTTCGCGCAGCCGGTGCATCTGCCCCAACGAGCGCAGCACGTAGCCCCGTTCCCGGTCATCGCCCAACTGCTGCAGGATTTCCAGCGCCTCGGCCAGATAAAGGGGCGCCTCTGTCCGGTTCGCCTCATCCTCCGGCCGGAGCTGGAGGAGCTGGACGAGGTGGTGCAGGCCGAAAGCCAGCTCCCAACGGGAGCCCTCGGCGCGCAACGTCTCCAGCAGCGGGCGCATCCTGGCGATGGCCTCTTCGCGGGCGAAGTTGCGGCCGTAGCCGTACCAGAGCACGATGCGCCAGAAGGCAGGCAGCGGCTGCTGCCCGGCAAGCTCCCACGCCTCTGGAAGCTGAGCGTCGATAGGCATGGCCACGCCGAACGCTTCAAAACGAATGGGCAGGCCGGTGCGATAAAAAGCCGTTTTCGCCGCCAGAAGAACGGCGCGCAGAGCGAGATCGTCTGGAGGCTCGGCAAGGGCCAGCTCGAGGAGCTTTACCAATGCGTTGCCGCGCTGGAGGGACTCGACGTAGCGGTAGAGCGCGGGCAACAGCTGCCCGACGATGACGCTCAGGCCGCCGGGACGCCTGACCAGCCAGCGCCAGGCCGCGGCAGCCTGCTCAAAGGCGTCGCCGACTGCCTGGATAGCTTCTTTCTGGCGGGGGCCGGTCATCAGGTCGTTCTGCTGCTGCAGGAACGCCGCATAGTAAGCTGCGTGCGCATCACGCGCCTCTTCCGCGCCGCCGGGCAGCTCCCGAAGCTGCTCCGCCGCAAACTGGCGCACCAGCTCGTGGATCTGGAAGGCGTTATCACCGCGCTGCAGCCAGGATTTGTTGACCAGAGCAAGCAGGACACGCGGCGAGCAGCGGCCTACGGCCTGGGCCGCCTGCCGCGAAAAATGGCCCCGGAAGACCGAAAGGCGGGCCATGGCCCCCTGCGTCTCCTCGTCGAGCATCCGCCACGAGCTGGTGAAGACGGCCCGAATGCTCTGCTGGCGAGGCGGCAGGTCGCGCAGCTCGCCTTCCAGCAAATCCAGGCAGCCAGCGATCTCGTCGGCGATCTCTTCCAGCGAAAGCAGCTCGATCCAGTTGGCGGCGAGCACAATGGCCAGCGGCATGCCCTGCACGAGCCGGCAGATGCGCATGATTTGCTGCAGCTCGGCCGGCTCCGGGTTGAATCCGGGACGGTGGCGGGCGATCTGCTGCAGCAGCAGCGCCACGGCGCCGTAGTCCGAGGGCTGCACCTTCTCGTCGAGCGGCTCCTCGGGATAGGGCAGCCCCGACAGACGGTAGACTGTCTCGCTGCTGAGGTTCAGCGGCTCTCGTGAGGTTACGAGGATGGTCACGTCTGGCGCGCGGGCCAGCAACTCTTCGACCAGAGAAGCAGCGTCGAGCAGGTGCTCGAAGTTGTCCAGCACCAGAAGCTGGTGGCGCGTTCCCAGATAGCGCAGAAGCTGTTCCCGCTCGTCGCCGGCTTCACGAAACTGCACGCGCAACGTCTGGACGATGGCCGGCACGATCTGTTCGGTCGCCGTCAGCGAGGCGAGCGGCACGAAGAGGAGGTCGTCGCGGAAGCGGAAGGCGCTGGCGGCGGCGACTTCCGTGGCCAGCCGCGTCTTGCCGATGCCACCGGGCCCGACGAGGGTGACCAGGCGCACCGGAGGCTGCTGCCAGAGCATCTGCCGCAGCTCGCTCACCTCCTGCTCCCGGCCGATAAAGGGGGTAGCCTGCGAGGGCAGGCTGGAGGCGGACATCTCCAGCAGCGTCTGGATGCGCTGCAGCTCGACAGCCAGGGGGCCGCGACTGAAGGCGCGCCGCAGCGTCTCATCCTCTAGCTGGGCCGAAAGGCCGTCGAGCAGGACCGAGACGCGTTCCAGCGCCGCAACGGCCTGCTCGCGACGGCCACCGGCCAGGAGCGCGCGGGCCAGAGCCAGCCGGGCGCGCGCCTCGTCGGGCGGGCGGCCCAACCGCTGCCAGCCGGCTGCAGCCCCACGCAGCGCCTCCACTGCTTCCTCCAATACACCCTGATAGAGGTCAATAGCCCCCTCAGCCTCTTGCCGGGCGATGCGCGCCGCCGGGCTGGAGAAGCCTTCGGCAATCTCGTCTATCTGGGCGAGTAGCTGCCGCGCAACTTCCCGCTGTCCCTGTATGGTGGAGTAGATGCAGGCTTCGAAGAGCGGCATGGTGCTCTCCGTGTGCCGGGCTAACCCCTTATTCACCAGCGTCAGCATCTCCTGAACCTTATGCCAGGCTTCATCGGTACGGCCCAGCGCCACGAGCGCGCGCAGCTTCTCACGGAGATAGGGCATTAGCTCCTGGCCTTCGTCCGCACTCACCACCTGAGCGCCAATTTCCTCCAGCAGGTTCAGCGCTTCCTCATGCCGGCCCAGAGCGTTGGCTACACGGGCTTCGTGGGTGGCCGCGAGCACTTCCAGATAGCCCACGGATTGGCCCTGCCCCAGCCAACCGGCGACTTCGACTGAGCGCGCCAGCGCCTCCCGCCAGCGCCCTGTCCCCCATTCCACATAGGCCAGCTCGATCAGCGCGCCGGCGGCAAAAAGCGGTAACGACCAGCGCCGGGCCGCCTGGAGCATGCCGTCATACTCGACCCACGCCTCTTCCGTACGACTGAGCCCCAGGAGCCCAGAAGCGAGGTTGTAGTAGGCGCGACAGAGATCATGCGGCAGGCGGTGCTTAAGGGCCAGCTCCTTGCTTTCCCGCAGCATCGCTATCGCCTCGTCCGGGTCTCCTTGCCACAGGGACGAGCCGACATTGTTTAGGGCGTGGCTGAGCACGTCAGGGGCACCCAGCCGGCGGGCCAGAGCCATCGCCCGCTCGCCCCAGCTTATCGCGTCCTCGTGCTCCCAGGCGAGCATGTGCATCTGGGAAATCGAGCTGTAGGCCCAGGCCAGCTCTACGCCCTCTGGCTCCGGCTCCAGCAGCTCCAGCGCCTGGCGGGAATGCTGCAGCGCGAGCTGCCG
>JAAYYY010000721.1 GCA_012515125.1 Chloroflexota bacterium | reverse complement strand
CGAGCTGCGCGAAGAAACTGGCTTCCGGGCGGCGACGCTGGCGCCGCTCGGGGACGTGTGGGCCGCGCCCGGTTATTCAGACGAGGTGATGCGCTTTTATCTGGCGACCGGGCTGCAGGCCGACCCGCTGCCCGCGGATGCAGACGAGGACATTACCCTGGCGCCGCTCCCGCTGGCCGATCTGCTGGCTATGGCCCGTGATGGCCGGCTGCAGGATGCCAAGAGCATCGCCGGCATTCTGCGGGCTGCAGCCCATCTCGGCTTGTAGGCCCGAGCCGGGCCTTTCTCCGCGGAGGTTATATGTTTGACTTCACCGGCCAGGTAGTCGTCGTGACGGGCGCGACCGGCAACCTGGGCAAAGCGACTGTGGCCGCATTCGCCCGCGCCGGCGCCCGCCTTGTCCTGGTTGGCCGGCCCGGCCGGCCGCTGGAAGAGCTCTTCCCCGACCTGGCCGCCGCCGGAGACCACCTTTTCACGGCCGTCGATCTGACGGATGCCCACGCCGTCGAAGGGCTGGCCTTCGACGTACTGCAGCAGGTCGAGCGTGTGGACGTCCTGGTCAATATCGCCGGCGGCTTTCGCGGCGGAGCGCCCCTGCACGAGACGCCGCTGGAAATCTGGGATTTCCTGCTCGATCTTAATGCGCGGAGCGTCTTCCATACGGCCAGGGCCTTTATCCCCCATATGCTCCGGCAGGAGCAGGGTAAAGTCATCAACGTAGCCGCGCGCGCCGGCCTCGCCGGAACCAGGAACCAGGCGGCCTATTCCGCTGCCAAGAGCGCCGTCATCCGCCTGACCGAGAGTATGTCCGCCGAGCTGAAGGGGCGAGGCATCAACGTGAACTGCGTCCTGCCGCATACGATCGACACGCCGGAGAACCGGCGGGCGATGCCCAACGCCGCCCACGAGAAGTGGGTGTCCCCGGAAGCTATGGCCGGTGTCATTCTCTTCCTTGCATCGGAGGCCGCTCGCCCTATCCACGGGGCGTGTATACCCGTCTACGGGCTCGGCTGAGCCGCCGGTCAGCCGCCTTGTAGAGGGCTCGTCGCCGCAACCAGCTCGGCCTCCCGCTGCAGCAGCAGCCGCCCGGCAACGACGACGCCCGGCCAGACGAAGATTGCCGCTCCGTAGACCAGGCTAAATAAGCCGCCTACGAGGCCCAACCAGGGCGTACTCAGAAGCTGGCCGCCGGCCAGAAACAGGGCCGGCGGCAGGCAGGCGAGGCCGATGACCGTCGGCATAAGCACCCCATTGCCCAGTCCGGAAATACAACCGCCCCTGGCATTGGAGCGGATCTGCCTGCCCTCCGTCTGAACCGGGTAGGGAAAGAAGATCGATCCCAGGTTGCTGATGCCCAGGGTTATCAGGACGATGCCCGGCACGGACAGCAGGCCGGCGACACTTTGCCACGAGGGCTGGATGGCCAGCAGGGCCAGCCCGACCAGTAGCGCGGGCGCGGACGTCAGCACAAACAGCACGATACCCTTGGCCAGCCAGAAGCGGCGCCGGGATACGGGCGTGAGCAGCACGAAGGGCAGCCCCTTCCCTTCCATGCCCAGGCCGTTCTGT
>JAAYYY010000107.1 GCA_012515125.1 Chloroflexota bacterium | reverse complement strand
CGGGCCATTGCCATTCTGCACGCCTTTAGCCTCCAGACCCCCGAACTGGGCGTGACGGAGATCAGCCGCGTCGTCGGCCTGCACAAGAGCACAACATTCCGGTTACTGAGCAGCCTCATCGCCGAAGGCCTGGTTTCTCAGGATCCCGAAACGGGCCGTTACCGGCTCGGCCTCGGCCTCCTGGAGCTGGCCGGCCGGGTCCAGGTTCACATGGAGGTCCGGCAGGCCGCCCGCCCCTACATGCAGCCGCTTGCTCAGCAGCTCGGCGCTACTGTTAACATCGCCATTCTCGACCGGGGCATGTCCTTCAATATCGAACAGGCCGTCCCCGCCGGCTACCTGGTCGTGAATTATGGCTGGGTCGGGCGGCGCACGCCGCTCCACGCTACCTCCACCGGTAAGATTCTGCTGGCCTGGCGGCCGACGGCCGAAGTGCAGGCCCAGTTGAGCAGCACGCTAGAAAGCTACACACCGAACACCATTACCCGGATGGATCTCCTGGCAAAAGAGCTGGAAGACATACGCGCCACCGGCTACGCCATTGGCCGCGAGGAGTACGAGGTAGGCCTGAATGCGATCGCCGCACCTGTACGGGATAGGACCGGCGACGTCATCGCCGCCCTGAGCGTATCGGGGCCTGCCTATCGTCTGAGTCCGGATAGCTTTGAGCCTGCCGCCCAGCAGCTCATCGCTGCTGCACAGGCTGTCTCGCGACAGCTCGGTTTCGTGATGCGTGAGCAGGACGCAGGGCAGGCGGCCGTGGCCGGTCGCTAAGGCGGTAAGGAGAAGAGTCGATGTTCGATGATCTGGTCCGCAAGCTCGTTACGGAGCTCGTGCCCTATCTCCAGCCCGTTGGCGACGCTGTCTGTGCCCGAACGACCGGCCTGGCGGCGCGCTGGACCACCTACGAGTTCATGTGCCGCAACACGGAGCGGCTGGCCAAACAGAGCATCGAGCACGTGATCCTGACTGTGGTGGCTATGATCCTGGCCATCCTCCTGGGCGTTCTGATTGGCCTGCGGGTTTCCAGCGGACCCTGGCCCCGGCGCGGCTCCTTCTTGATGTGGCCCGTCCTCGCTCTGCTGATTGGCTTCCTGCTGGCCGGCGGTGTGGCCCTGGCTGTCATTCCTGACACGCCGCTTGCCGCGGAGGCGTTCCGCCCGGCCAACGTCGGCACGTGGGCTGGCTTGCTCGCCGCTGCCCCGCCGGGCGATCCCTTTGCTCTCCTGGTAGTGGTTCAGGCGGCGTTGATTCTCGGACTGGCGGCCGTCCTTACGGCGGGGCTCATCCCCGGCGGTTCCGATATACGTATTCTCATAGCGGCGCTCCTGGGCGCCATCCTCGGCCCGCTGGTGATTCCCAGGCCGCTCCTCCATACCGTCTTTCTGCAGCTCTACCGGCTGGCTCAGGGCGCGGGCCTGCAGGACAGCACGCTGAGCGGGCTGGCGGCCGTCCTCAACTGGGCTCGTGACGCAGCGCCGCTGTGGGCGCTGCTCGCCCTGGCCGGGCTGCTAACCGGCCTCTCCAAGCGCCTGACCTGGCGAAACGTGGTGGCAGCTGCGCTGGGCAGCTATGCGCTCGGCGCGATCCTGAGCCTCTTTGTCATCCGGCCGGGTGAAGACCGGACGTTGCTCCTCATTCAGCTGCTGCTGTTTGCCGTGTTCGCCATGCTCATGGTCCTCGGCAAGAAGGCCGCCGACCCGGTCCTGTACGTCGCCGGTATCATTTTTACCATTCCCAGCCTCGCCATGTTCGGCATCATGATCCCGATCATCGGCATCGGCGTCGATCCGGCGGTGGCGGCGCTGACGTTGTACGCTCT
>JAAYYY010000720.1 GCA_012515125.1 Chloroflexota bacterium | reverse complement strand
TCTTTGGCAGCGGCAAGATGTTCCTGCCGCAGGTCGTGAAGAGCGCGCGGGTGATGAAACAGGCAGTGGCCTATCTCATCCCCTACATCGAGGCCGAAAGCGCCGAAGTCTCGTCGGCGGGCAAGGTGCTGCTGGCGACGGTGAAGGGCGACGTACACGATATTGGCAAGAATATCGTCGGCGTCGTGCTGGGCTGCAACGGCTACGACGTGATCGACCTGGGCGTGATGACCCCGGCTGCCGTTATCCTGGAGACGGCGCGCAAAGAGAACGCGGACATCATCGGTCTCAGCGGGCTGATCACTCCCTCGCTGGAAGAGATGCGCCACGTAGCGCGCGAGATGCAGCGGCAGGGCTTTACCGTTCCCTTGCTGATCGGCGGCGCGACGACCTCTAAAGTTCACACCGCCGTAAAGATTGCCCCCGAGTATACGGCCGGCCCGGTCGTGCACGTGGTCGATGCGTCGCGCGCCGTCGGCACGGCATCCAGCCTGCTCGGCGACGGTGACGGCGACTATGCCGCGTCTATCGCCGAGGAGTACGAGCGGCTGCGCGAGGCACACGCCGGACGCAGCCAGCGCCGCAACCTGGCGCCGCTGGCAGCCGCACAGGCCAACCGCTTCACCACGAGCTGGGATAGCTACACGCCGCCAGAGCCGGGCTTCCAGGGCGTCTGTACTTTCGAGGATTACGACCTCGCCGAGCTGCGCGACTACGTCGATTGGGGGCCATTCTTCCACGCTTGGGAGCTGTCGGGCAGGTTCCCCGCCATTCTTGACGACCCGGAGGTTGGCGAAGCAGCCCGCAATCTGTACGCAGACGCACAGGAGCTGCTGGAGAGGATCGTCGGCCACGGCTGGCTGCGCGCCCGCGCCGTGATCGGCTTTTTCCCGGCCGCCAGCGCCGGGGACGACGTGCTGATTTTCCGGCCGAACGGGGGTTCAGACGGCGCGCCACTCACGACGGTACACTTCCTGCGCCAGCAGATGGAGCGCCCGCCCGGCCGGCCCAACCTCTGCCTGGCCGACTACATCGCGCCTCAGGAGAGCGGCGTGGCCGATTACCTGGGCTTCTTCGCAGTCACGGCCGGCCTGGGCCTGCCGGCGCTGGTCCGGCGCTTCGAGGAAAACCACAACGATTACTGCGCCATCCTGGCCAAAGCGCTGGCGGACCGGCTGGCCGAAGCGTTCGCCGAGCGGATGCACGAGCGCGTGCGGCGGGAGTTCTGGGGCTACGCGCCAGACGAGACGCTGGACAACGAGGCGCTGATCGCCGAGGCGTACCGGGGCATCCGCCCGGCGCCCGGCTACCCGGCCTGCCCCGACCATACGGAGAAGGCGACGCTCTTCCGGCTGCTGGAGGCAGAGGCGAACGCCGGGATCAGCCTGACCGGCAGCTTCGCCATGCAGCCGGCGGCCTCGGTCAGCGGCTACTACTTCTCGCACCCCGAAGCGCGCTACTTCGGCGTGGGCCGCATCGACCGCGACCAGGTGCAGGATTACGCCCGGCGCAAGGGGATGGAGGTGGCGACCGCCGAGCGCTGGCTGGCTTCGCTGCTGGCCTACGACGCCTGAGCGGGGATTCAGGCGCAGACGCGCTTGCGTCGATGCGGCTGCGATGACATGACAAGCGCCACTCCCAATTTGGATGATTGTCACTTGCCAACGACGGAAACGGGCGGTTATGGTGCGTTTGGAGCTT
Organism: Chloroflexota bacterium; assembly: GCA_012515125.1. Lineage (GTDB taxonomy): Bacteria > Chloroflexota > Anaerolineae > Promineifilales > Promineifilaceae > JAAYYY01. The sequence goes on along the minus strand of JAAYYY010000720.1, from coordinate 914 downwards.
GATATTCTGTGTGGTGAGCCAGCAGAAGATTAAAGGGTTAAGCGTGCTGACCGAGTGAAACGATGGTAGAAAGAGAGAATTGCTTGCCAGCTTCCTGCTATAGGGTCTGGCTGCTCATAGCTGTGTCGCTTCTGCTAACGAGTTGCAGTGGCACACCTGCTAATAACGTTGAACCAAACGCTCACGTCACGCCAACCCCTGGTTTCCTCATCCCTACCCTTCCGGCCGACCTGCCCGTTTTTTTCCCGCGGCAAGAGCTGGTGGATGGAGAGTGGGTCCGTATGACCGGTGAAGTCCTAGGCAGGCTTGTAGATGTAGACGGCTGTCTGCGGCTCGATTCTAGTGACGGAAGCACCAGCTACCTAGTTGTGTGGCCCCCCCACTATACGGCGTGGGTCGAAAATGATTCCATTCAGATCCTCGATCATGCGGATCATGATCGCGTTTTGGCCCTCGTCGGTGAAGAGGTGCAAATGGGCGGTGGAGGCCTATCGTCGCTTGATTACCCCAGCGTGCCCAAACAGCTGGCACAGGAGATACCTTCCGACTGCCCAGGTCCATACTGGATCTCGGGAGGTATTATCTCCAGATAAAGCAACGTAGAAGGAGACCAGGGGCGCCAGTGAGGCTTGTGCCTCATCCATCATCGATGGCTGTTCAACTCAAATAATCTGGCTCGCTATTGCCCAGTGCCCGACGGTAAGGTGGCTATGATGTGGGTCGCCATTCAGAGTGGGCTGCATGGCGCCTTTACTCGTACTTCAACGCCTCGACGGGGGCCAGCGTCGCCGCGTTCAGCGCCGGGTAGAGGCCGGAGAGGAAGCCGATGACGGTGGAGAAGACGACGGCGAAGATCGGCAGCCAGGTCGGCGTGGCGACGGCGGTGGTGGGCGGGGGCGTGCCCATCGACGCGG
>JAAYYY010000719.1 GCA_012515125.1 Chloroflexota bacterium | reverse complement strand
CGGCACGGCGGCCCGGACTATCGACGCCGGCGACAAGCTGATCTTCCCGGGCTTCATCGACGCCCATACCCACATGGGCATTCCCATCAAGGACACCACCTCAGCCGATGATTTCAACAGCGGCTCGTGGGCTGCGGCCTTTGGCGGGGTGACGACAATCCTTGACTTCACCGTGCAGCGACCCGGGCAGACGCCGCGCGAGGCGCTGGTAGAGCGGATTGCGCTGGCCGAGGGGCAGAGCCACGTGGACTTCGGCATCCACGTGAACATCACCGACCGGCCGGCCGGGCACCTTGCGGACATTCCGGCGCTCATCGCCGAGGGCTTCAACAGCTTCAAGCTCTTCACCACCTACCGGGAAGCAGGCATGATGAGCACGTGGCCCGACGTGCGTGCCGTAATGCGGGCTGTCGCGCCATATGGCGGCGTCGTCCTGCTGCACGCCGAGAGCAACGAGATCGTCGAGCAGGAGACGGCCCGCTACATCAGCTCCGGGGTCACGACGTCCATCTACCACGCCCGCAGCCGGCCGGCAGAGGCAGAGGCCGAGGCGATCCGCGAGGCCGCGGAGATCGCCCGAGACGTGGGCGCGCGGCTGTACATCGTCCATCTCAGCAGCCGGGCGGGCCTGGAAGCCGGGCTGGCGGCGCGGGCGCAGGGCGCAGAGATCTATCTGGAGACGTGCCCGCAATACCTGGTGCTCGACGAGAGCCGCTACGAGGGGGACAACGGCCACTATTACATCACCACCCCGGCGCTGCGCGCGCGGGCCGACAGCGAAGCGCTGTGGGAGGCGCTGGCTGCCGGAGAGATTGACGTGGTCGCCACCGATCACTGTCCATTTACGCGCAAGCAAAAGGATAGCGCCGGCGGCGTCTTCCACCTCACGCCAAACGGGATGCCCGGCGTGGAGACGCTCTTCCCGCTGCTCTACACCTATGGAGTGGCCGAAGGACGGATCAGCCTGGAGCGGTTGGTCAGCGTTCTCGCAGCGAACCCGGCGCGCATTTTCGGCATTGACGGACGCAAGGGCGCAGTGGAAAGTGGACGCGACGCCGACTTCACCATCTGGGATCCCGCCGCCGAGACGACAGTTGAAGCGCTGCACCTCCACGGCCGGGCCGACTGGTCGCCCTACGAAGGGATGCGCATCGCCGGCCGGCTCTCGCACACTATCCTGCGCGGCCAGGTGCTGGTCGAGGGCGAAACGTTCCGGGGCGAAGAGGTCTACGGCGAGCTGCTGCGCGCCACGACGGCGGTTACGGAGTCACCGTAAGAGGCAGGGTGAGGAACGGCTGCGGCCCCTCTGGCGACTGGAGGCCGAAGCTCAGCCCGTGGATCGGGTCGTGGAGGCCAATCAGCAGCCGGTATTCGCCCGGCTCCTCCGGCAAGGGGACAACCACACGCTCGACGTAAGTATCGCCCATGGCCCAACGCCAACCCCATTGACCCCGCCCGGAGACGTTCGCCCGTAGCTGCCACGCTTCGTCGAGAATCTGGTAGTAAGCGCCGGTGTACCAGCCGCCTCTCGCGGGCAGTAGATCTTCCACCCGCCAGACGGTGGTCAGCGGCAGCGTCTCTCCGGCCTGGGCCGGGCTGGCCTCCAGCTCGTAGCCGAGAAGCGAGAGCCCGGCCTCGCTGCCCCAATCAACCACGGTAGTGGGGAGAGCGAGCGCGTCCGTCCGGCTGGTGGGCTGCACGCGCGCAAAGAAGACGCTGCTGCCGTCCGCAAAAGCCATTGTAGAGCCGGGCAGCCGTTCTTCACGCGGGCCGAGCGCTCCCGCTTGCGGCGGCTGCCGGACCAGGACGTACAGCAAAGGCGCCGCTTCCGGCAGCAGGACGTAATCGGGATAGGAGAGGTCCCCGACCACCTCCAGATAGGTTGCGCTGGCGCCGCTGAGCAGAACGCTGTTGCCACCGGCGGCGACGCGGCGCGGATAACCGGGAACGCCGGCGGTCGCCTCCCGAATTTCGGCGCCGGAAGCCGCCGCTGCGCTCAGTGCCCAGCCGTCGAAGTCGCCGCCTCCCACCGGCGCCGCCGCGCTCGCCAGGGCAGTTTGCCGCAGCGCCAGGCCCGAAGACAGGCCGGCGACGACCAGCAGGACGGCAAGCACAGGCCGGAGGGCAGGCCGCTCGACCAGCGGGTGCAGGCCCCAGGCAGCCAGGAATTGGCCGGCCGGCAGCGTGACCAGCAGGTAGTGAGGATGAACGGGAAATGGCAGCAGGGCGAAGCCAAGCGCAGGCAGAAGTAGCCAGGCGAAGAGCACGAAGGCCAGACGGCGATCTGGCGTGTCCCGCCTCAGCGCGCGAAGCGCACGGACAGCACCGGCAAGCAGCGCCGCGAGCAAAAGCAGGTGGACGAGCCTCACGAGCATGTCGAGCCACAGGGGCGCGGTGAGATCTGCGCCGTACTCGTTCCCCGTAACCAGCCGCACGGTATGCTCGATGGCCTCAAGATTGAAGCCCAGGCCGGCCCCGTCGCCGCCAGAAGCAAAGAGGGCCAGCTTCGCCAAATTGGCTTCCAGTCTCGTCGAAAGCCCGAGCGCGTAGGCCACCAGTCCGAGCAATATCGCCAGCAGTCCGGCGAGGGCGGATCGTCGCGGTAGATGCTGGCGGAAGACAATCAGAAGAAGAACAACCGGGGCCAGAACGACCAGGGCCAGGACGTAGGTCTGGATCATGGCGGCCAGGGCCAGCAGTCCAAGCAGCAAGCGACGCGGCTCGCGCCGGCCGGTAGCCAGCGCAGGCCACAGGCCCCAGGCGGCGGCGGCGAGGAAGAAGGGCAGCAGCCCCTGAGTCCAGGTGAAGCGGCTGTAATGCACCAGCCAGGGATTCACGGCGAAGAGCAGGGCAGCAAGCAGGCCAAACGGCCTGCCCTTCAGATCGCTGCCCAGGGCGTAGACAAACCAGATCGCCGCCGTGTTGAGCGTCGTTACCAACAGATAGGCCGACCAGGGCGAGCG
>JAAYYY010000718.1 GCA_012515125.1 Chloroflexota bacterium | reverse complement strand
GATGGTTAATCCAGCGGAGCATAGTTCAGAATGTTGGTTCCTATGGAGGGCACCACCTCCTTCAGCCGCCGCAGCGGGTATTGGGTCTGGTCAGCTATGTCTGGATAACGAATCGACTCAGGCGGGTGGCGGCGCCGTCGTGGCGCGAACCACCAGCTCAGTGGGTAAGAGAATGCAGCGCGGTTCATCCGGCGGGGAGGCGATGGCCTCCAGGAGCAGCTCACCACCGCGCACGCCGGACTCAAAGAGCTGCTGGCGGATCGTGGTCAGGTTCAGGTATTCGGCCATCTCGATGTCGTCATAGCCGATCACCGAGAGATCGTCGGGCACGCTCAGGCCGTGCTCGTCGGCCGCCTCCAGCACGCCGGTTGCCAGCGTGTCGCTGGTGGCGAATATCGCCGTCGGCGGTTCGTCCAGGCTGAGCAGCTGCGAGGCGAGTTCATACGCCGACTCGCGGCTGTGCTCGCCGTGAACCGTATATTCAGGACGCGGTTCAATGTTTCCGGCTTTCAGCGCCTGGATGTAGCCGGCATACCGGTCGCGATTGGCTGTAAAATGAAACGTGCTGTCGCTGTAATCGCTCAGGAAGCCAACGCGCCGGTGTCCCAGGTCCAGAAGATGCTGTGTCGCCTTATACCCGCCGTCTACGTCGTCGATGATCACCCGGCTGAAATCGGGATGGGAGATATCGACCAGAATTGTCGGCGCGTCGGATTCCAGGAGCCGTTGCACGTGGGCCTCCGGTACGCGCAGGGAGATGACGACCAGGCCGTCCACACGCTCCTGGCGGACACGCTCCTGGAAGTAGGTTTCGTAACGGTTGCCGCTCTCGACGTTGTAGACGATAAGATCGTATTCAGTGTCGGCGAGGACCGATTCAATGCCGCGCAGCCGCTCGACTACAGAAGGGCGGGTGAAGAAAGGGGCGATAACGCCGATCGTCAACGTTTTGCCCAGAGAGAGGCGCCGGGCGCTTGGATTCGGGCGGTAGTCGAGCTCAGAGATTGCAGCCCGAACCTTTTCGCGCGTCGCGGGACTGACGGAGGGACTGTCGTTGAGCACCCGCGACACGGTGCCGACGCCAACGCCTGCGCGTCGAGCGACGTCACGGATTGTCACGGGTGATTTCTTATCTAGCACGCCGATCACCTATCTCGGCCCGGATAAGACTGCAGAGTACTGCCGGTGTGCCGGGCAGTGCTCCCCACCGCCTTGCACCTTTCGCTACAGATGGAACCGGTTCCAATCAGCTATAATATACAATAAAGCGAGAGGGCGTGTCAAGAGACAGATTGGACCGCGTGTGGCAGAGCGATCTGGAAAAATCGTCCTGCGCTTGTGGAACGATTTTCGTAAATCGTTCGGAGCGATTTGGAAAAATCGCTCTACAGAGGCGTGCGGCGGCTCAGATCCAGGTTGGTTCCTCGTACACGCCGAACACCTCACGCAGCACGTCGGTGATCTCGCCCAACGTCGCGTAGGCGTTCACGGCGTTCAGGAGATAGGGCATCAGGTTGTCGCTGCCCTCTGCGGCGCTGCGCAGCGCTGAGAGCGTCTCGCCAACGCGCACGTTGTCGCGCTCCTGCCGGAGAGCCGCGAGGCGCGCTACCTGCCGGTCGTAGCCCTGTGGGTCCATCTCCAGCAGGGGGATGCGCAGCTCCTCGTCGTGGTTGTCATAGGCGTTGACGCCGACGATCTTGCGGTCGCCCGTGTCGATCTGGCGCTGGTATTCGTAGGCGGCGTTGCTGATTTCGCTCTGGAAGAAGCCCTTTTCGATGGCCGGCAGCACGCCTCCAAGTTCTTCGACCCGGCGCCAGTAATCGTAGACCTGCGCCTCGATCTTGTTCGTCTCGTGTTCGACGAAGAAGCTGCCACCCAGCGGATCGATGGTGTTGGCTACGCCGCTCTCTTCGGCGATGATCTGCTGCGTGCGCATGGCGATGGTCACGGCTTCTTCACTGGGCAGGGCCAGCGCCTCGTCCATGCTGTTGGTGTGCAGGCTCTGCGTGCCGCCGAGGACGGCAGCCAGCGCCTGGATGGCGACGCGCACGATGTTGTTCTCCGGCTGCTGGGCAGTCAGGCTGACGCCTGCCGTCTGGGTGTGGAAGCGCAGGAGCCAGGAGCGTGGGTTGCGGGCGCCAAACGTCTCGCGCATCTCCCGCGCCCAGATGCGGCGCGCCGCACGGAACTTGGCAATCTCCTCAAAGAAGTCGTTATGGCAGTTGAAGAAGAAGCTGAGGCGCGGGGCGAAGTCGTCTATGTCCAGGCCGCGTGCGACGGCCCAGCGCACGTACTCCAGGCCATCGCCCAGGGTGAAGGCCAGCTCTTGCGCCGCCGTCGCTCCCGCCTCGCGGATGTGGTAGCCGCTGATGGAGGTGGTGTTCCACAGGGGCATCTCGCGCGTGCCGAACTCGATCGTGTCGGTGACGAGGCGCATCGAAGGCTCTGGAGGGAAGATGTACTCTTTCTGGGCGATGTACTCCTTGAGAATGTCGTTTTGCAGCGTTCCCCTGAGCTGCGCGCGCGGCACGCCCTGTTTCTCTGCGGCGGCAATATACATGGCCCAGATAATCGCGGCGGGGCTGTTGATAGTCATGCTCGTGCTGACCTCGCCCAGCGGGATACCGTCAAAGAGGATCTCCATGTCCTTCAGGCTGCTGATAGCCACGCCGCAGGTGCCGAACTCGCCCAACGCTTC
>JAAYYY010000106.1 GCA_012515125.1 Chloroflexota bacterium | reverse complement strand
GTCCAGCCGGTTGCCGTGGGCGAAGGCCCGGCCGGCAGCGTGACCGCCTACAGTCTGGGCAACTTCCTCTTCGACCAGGAGCAGGACGAGACCCGGCAGGGGCTGGCCCTTCGCGCCTTCTTCGACCAGGCCGGTCTGCGCGCCGTCCAGGCGCTGCCCGTTGCCGCCGGGCTCCATCCCCGGCTGCTGCCCGTGGGCGAGGCGGAAGCGCTGCTGAGCCGCATTGTGCCTGCACCCAGAGCGCACTATTTTGCGTGTAGTCGTGATGGTTGCCAGGAAACGGCCGCCCCAGACGAGCCTTCCGCACCGGCCGGCAGCGCGTCGGGCGGCCCGTTCTGGTCGGGCGCGATTGACCTCACCGGCGACGGCCGGCCGGAGCTCATAGGTCGCGCCGCCGGGCAGGTGACGGTCTATGACGGCGGCGCGGCAGGGGAGGCCGTCTGGCAGAGCCCGCCCGAGTGGCGCGTCATCGACGTAGCCCTGGGCGACCCCAACGACGACGGGCGCGGCGAGCTTTTCCTCGCTCTACGGCGCGAGGACGACGCCGGGCATTGGCGCAGCCAGCCCTACGTCGTCGGCTATCGCGGCGGCGCCTACCAGTTGCTCTGGGGCGGGCGCGCCGTCATCGCCCCCATCCTGGAGGTCGAGCTGGGCGACGTGGACGGCGACGGCGCGCAGGAGCTCGTCGTGCTGGAGGAGCAGGAAGCCGGCGCCACCCTGGCCCTGTGGCGCTGGCAGGGCTGGACCTTCAGCCTCGTCTGGCGCAGCGCCCCCGGCCCTTACACCAACCTCACCCTGCTCCCGGCCGGCGATAGGCTGCTGCTCGCCGTCGAGGAGACGATGGCCGTCCCCGAGGGCTGACAAATGGCCCATAGCCACGCCCCATCTTGCCTGCTACGATCTTCAATGCTCCCCGCCCAACGAGGAGGCTGGACAACGCCCGTTGTTCCGGCCTCCTCACCGGGTTTCCACTTCTCTACCTGCCCGATCCTGAGCGTTATGATTAACAGATAGCAGCCTTTCAACTGGCGACGGGCGGGGAAGGGGACTGAAGAACCAGGTGCAGCCGACAAGCGACCTGCTATGATTAACTGTACCCGCGTATTAGGGGAATCGGTGAGGGAGAGGTCTAGAAAATGGAGAAAAAGCTCATTGTTCTCGTCGTGTTGTTCATGCTGCTTGTCGTCGAGACTGGCTGTGGAGGTGGAGCCACCGACGCACTGCAAGAAGCAAGCGATGGACTTTCACTATCAGAGGAGCCGACCGCTACGGCGGACGTAGCCCCAACTTCTGAGTTCGCAACTGAGGAAGAGGTGACTAAAATGCCGTCACCGACAGTAACCTCTGCGCCGCCCACGGAGGTTCCAACGGCCACGCCGCTGCCGCCGACAGCTACACCAACCGCCGAGCAGTTGGTACTATCCAAACAAGGTTTTGGGCAAGACGGCATATCTGTAGCATATGCGTTCGTGGTTGAAAACCCGAACGGAAATATCGCATACGAAAGTGTGCAGTATCAGGCTGTTCTTTACGATGCCGATGGCGGAATTCTGAAAACTGATTCCGGTTGGTTAGAGATCGTGTTTCCAGAACAGAAACTGGCATACGCCAGCGAGATGTACCTTGATGAAGGTATGATCGCTGCTTCTATGGAGGTGCGCCTTAGTGGCGGGGAAGTGGTTTCGACCGATCCCCTGCCTGTTTTTGGTGTGGCGGATGCGACTTTTCACCCGGACGACTTCTTCCCTTCCGTTACTGCCGTAATCAGCAGTCCATATCAGCGCCTTTTTGAAGACGTACGTGTCTCAGCCGTGGTATACAATGAGGCCGACGAGATAATCGGTGGTGGATATACCTATCAAGGTGTAGTGCCTGCCGAAGCCAACGTTGGTACAAAAGCTACTGTAACCTATGCTGGGGAAGTAGCACGAGTCGAGGTCTATCCCGTTCTCTCGAGTCTATCACTGCTCGGCGCAGGCGGGCCGCCGGATGGTGCTGACAGCGCTCAGGTGGTTCAGGTAGGGTTTGGACAAGATGGTCAGCAGATTGGAATTGGTTTCCTCGTACAGAATCCAAATGACGATCTGGCGATCGAGGGCCTACCCTTTGTCGCGACGATCTACGACGGCGGCGGCGCAGTAATTGGTACGGCAGATGGTTACGTACCGGGTCTTCATCCAGGTGTGACGTTAGGGATAGGTTTGGACTCGTTTGTTTTCGAAGGCACAGCTGCCGCCCAGGTTGTTGTTCATCTAGGTAACGGGCGCTACGTTGAACCAGAGCCAACGTGGATGCCCTTTACGAGTTTGGACGCTACCTATAGACCGGGAAGTTACGGCTTTGACAACGTCACCGGCTTTGTGGTGAATCCCTACGACCAGGACGTGTCCAATCTACGTGTGTCCGCGATCGTTTTTAACGAGGCAGGGGACATTATCGGTGGAGGTTTCACTTTCTTGGACTTTGCTAGCGCATCAACCCAAACGGCAGTAGAGGTTTCGGTAACAGTAGCAGGTACGCCTACACGAGCCGAGTTATACCCCGCCCTTTCGAATCTGTCGGACTGGCAGTAGGTTGAACCATTCTCAGCTTCACCGGGGCTCCCAAGAAGGGATGAAGCAGCCAAGCCGTCCTGACGTGGTCTGGTGTTGCTATACAAGAGCAAATCCTGTTTCAGATTCTTTACTGCTATTACTCAGACGGATTGGTGGAGGCGCATAACGCAGATCGCGAATATTAGTCGCGAACCGTAATAAGCGGACCTGCTGGAACAGGGCCGTCACCGGCGCCCCGGAAGCGCCCTGTTCCAGCAGTTGTAGGCATTCACCCCCTCCGATTGGGAGCAGGATGATGACGTTATCCTGCTCACGCTGTGCAAAGGCGACACCGACCCCCACGCGACTCCACCATCCCCCTTCCAACCTCTAAGCAAAAGCCACGTCTGCCACCCCCCACTCATAAGCAGAACCGATTCTTAACCGGCCGTGCGTCCGGTATAATCAGGACGAGTTGGCAAGAGCTGGAATCATCGAGCATTCAAAGGAGCTGAGCTTTGTCCAACGAGCCAGTCACACCTGAAAAGTTGGGCGGCGGGACCCGCTTCTTCGCCGTCAACCTCTGGGTCATGCTGCTTCTTGCCGGCCTGCTGGGCGGCGTGGCGGGCCTCGGCGGCTTCACCGTTTTTTTCGCCGAAGGCTACTCCTATCTCCTCGACGATCCCGACACCTGCATGAACTGCCACGTGATGCGGGACGTCTACGACGGCTGGAACCACGGCAGCCACAAAAACGTGGCCGTCTGCAACGACTGCCACACGCCCCATCGCTTCCCCGATAAATACATCGTCAAAGGCATCAACGGCTGGAACCACAGCGTCGCCTTTACAAGCGGGGATTTCCACGAGCCGATCCAGATCACGGAGATGAACCGTGAGGTCGCTCTGGAAAACTGTCTATACTGCCACGGCGATATGGTCGTGGCTATCAGCCATGAAGGCAGCGATGACCCCACGGACTGCCTGCACTGTCACGAGGGCGTCGGCCACGGCAAATAAAAGGAGATACACATGACGTCACCGGAAAAGGTCTCTCGCTCCAGGAACTGGTTTCTGGTGCTGGCTGCTTTTCTCGTCGGCATGTTGATCATGGGCGGCATTGCCGCGCTGCTGGTCAACATCCAGCAGCGTAAGGCCGAAGAGGTCGAATATCCCCTGCGCGTGGTAGAGATCGCCGACGGCGAGCTGGACGCGTCCGTCTGGGGGAAAAACTTCCCGCGCCAGTACAACACCTTCGTGAAGACGGAGGACGACACCATCGAGACACCCTATGGCGGCTCCGTGCCCTATAGCAATCTGGAACGTTTCCCGGCGATGGTGCGCCTCTGGGCTGGCTACGCCTTCAGCAAAGACCATAACGAGGAGCGCGGGCACTATTACGCGCTGATCGACCAGAAGGCGACCGAGCGGGTCAAGATCGTCGATCAGCCCGGCGCCTGTGCCAACTGCCATGCCGGCGAAGCGCCTCTCCTCATCGCCGAGCTGGGCTGGGAGGAGTTCAACAGCACGCCCTACAACGACCTGGCCGACCGCATGCACACCGGCAGCACCTGTAACGACTGCCACGATCCCGACACAATGGATCTGCGCATCACCCGGCCGGGGCTGCTCAACGCCCTGGAAGAGCGCGGCATCGACATTGAGCAGGCAACGCGTCAGGAGATGCGCACCTACGTCTGCGCGCAATGCCACGTCGAGTATTACTTCGCGGGCGAAAACAAAGTCCTCACCTTCCCCTGGGACAACGGGCTGAACATCGACGAGATCGACGCCTACTACACCGAGATAGGCTTCAAAGACTGGACCCACGCCGAGACCAATGCGCCGATGCTCAAGATGCAGCATCCCGAGTATGAGATGTGGAGCACGGGCCTGCACGCCACGTCGGGCGTCTCCTGCGCCGATTGCCACATGCCCTACATTCGCGACGGCGCCGTCAAGGTCTCCGACCACCACCTGCGCAGCCCGCTGGTCAACCTGACCGCCTGCCAGAACTGCCACCAGGAAGATGAAGAGACCCTCCGCGCGCGCGTCCTGACTATCCAGGACCGCACTGCAGGGCTGCTGCGGCTGGCCGAAGAGGCGCTTCTGGAGGCGATTGACGCCATTGCCGCCGCGCAGGCCGCCGGGGCCACCGACGAGCAGCTTGAGCAGGCGCGTTACCTCCACCGCCGCGCTTCGATGCGCTGGGACTTCGTCTCCTCGGAGAACAGCACCGGCTTCCACAGCCCGCAGGAATCGGCCCGCATCCTCGCCATGGCAATCGACTTCGCCCGCCAGGCCCAGCTCGAGGCCGAGCGCATTACGGCGGGCCAGCAGGTGAACGCAAGCACGAACTAGGCGTCGCCGCAAGGCGCTGACCTCGCTTCTATCGCAGGGCCGGATCAACCGATCCGGCCCTTTTGATTGTCCCTGTAGCTCGCTATGCCGCCGTCCAGAGGATCAGGCCCACGCCCGCCAGGAGCGCCAGGCCGCCGGCGACGGCAACGCTCAGGCCCGGCCGGCGCCACCAGCGGCGTTGGGGCAGCAGCGATACCGTCAGGAAGAGCAGGCCGAGCAGCGCCAGCTCGACGCCCCAGAGCAGGTAGCCCGTACTCTGGGGGAGAGGCTCGGCGCTGCCGACGTGCTTCAGGGCGAAATAAAACTCAGCGCGGGCGTCGAACGCATCGGGGCGGCGGACCAGCAGGCTGGTCTGCCAGTTACCGGCGAGGTTTAACACCACGTCCTCGGCCACATAGCGCCCTTCTCCGGCCGGCTGGGCCATGACGGGCACTTCCGCCATGGCCGCGTCCAGATAGTTCAGGGCCAGCGACACTTCTGTGGCATTGCTCACAGGGCGGCCCACGGCGTCGGTCAGCTCCACCATCAGCCGGTTTCTGCCCGGGTAGCCCGGCTCCACGCCGAAGACGATCGTCGTGCGTTCCACCGTCTGCCGGAAGCGCTGCGCCTGACCCAGTCCGGTGCG
>JAAYYY010000717.1 GCA_012515125.1 Chloroflexota bacterium | reverse complement strand
AGACTTCTGGGGCTACGTCTGGCAGGGTAATGCCTACGAAGGGCTGACCTGCGACGCTCTGGAATGGATCGCGTCCAACGGCGGCGGCACGATCGTCAGCCCCGACGTCGTGATCACGATCAACAACCCTGCTGCCGTGGAAATTGTTGACCAGGCCGCCGGATGGGTCGGCACGATCTCGCCGCCCGGCGTGACCGGCTACGGCGAGGAAGAGGCGCGCGCCGTCTGGCAGGCGGGCAACGCCGCTTTCATGCGCAACTGGCCCTACGCCTACTCGCTGGGCAACGCCGAAGACAGCGCCATCGCCGGTCTGTTCGACGTCGCGCCGCTCCCGGCGGGAGCTTCTGGCAGTGGCGCCGCCACGCTTGGCGGCTGGCAGCTTGCCGTTTCGCGTTACAGCGAGCATCCGGAAGAGGCCGCCCGCCTGGCGCTCTTCATGGCCTCGGCCGAAGAACAGAAGATCCGCGCCATCGAAGGCAGCTTCAATCCCACCATCATGAGTCTCTACGAAGACCCCGAGGTGCTGGAAGCGAGCCCATTCTTTGGCAGCCTGTACGATGTGTTTATCAACGCGGTAGCCCGCCCCTCCACGGTAACGGCGCCGCAGTATAACGACGTATCCACGCTCTTCTTCAACTCCGTTCACTCCGTGCTGACGGGTGACGCCGAAGCGGAGGATGCGTTCGCCGAGCTGGAACTCGACCTCCAAGACCTGCTTGGGTTCGAGACGGGCCAGCCGTAGACGTAAGGAGTTCCGGCAGCGCCGCCCGCGGGCGGCGCTGCCCTATCAGGGGGTGGCCCGCAGGCCACCCCCTTACCTGCCTGACCACGGTCTAGGAGGGAGGTCGTATTATGAGTGCTGAAGCCGTGCCGTCCCCGGTGGAAGAACGGCGACCCCAAAAGAGAAAGACGGGTGACCTGGCGCGCAGTGAAGAGCGGCTCGCCTATCTGCTCCTGTTCCCTACCCTGCTGATCATCTTCCTCATTGCCTTCTACCCGCTCGGTTCCGTCTTCTACAACAGCCTGACTGACCGGACCTTCGCCAGCGCACGGGAACCGCAGTTTATTGGCCTGGCGAACTATGCTAACTTGCTGGGCATCACGATCAAAGAGCTGCCGCCGGAAATAGACGAAGAAACGGGCGAAATTGTGCGGGATCCCGATACAGGCGAGATTGACTACGTGTCGCCGGTAACAGTGCTGCCGCGAGCGCCCAGGCGCTATCGTGAGCTGACGACATTTGGGCTCGGCGGCGCCCGCTATGTGGTTGGCGCCTCCGACGTCAACTTTGTGCGTGCTATCTGGGATACCGTGGCCTTTACCGTCGTCACCGTGGCGCTGGAGCTGATTCTCGGCCTGGGCATCGCCCTCGTGGTCAACTCCGAGTTCAAGGGGCGCGGCCTGATGCGCGTGGTCATGCTCGTGCCCTGGGCCATCCCCACCGCCGTTAGCTCGCGCATGTGGGAGTGGATGTTCCGTGACACCCGTGCCGGCTTCTTTAACATTGTCTTCCAGGACCTGGGGTTGGGAAATGGACAGATTCCGTTCCTGGTCGATAAGGCATGGCAGCTCCCGGCGATGATCACGATCGACGTCTGGAAGACGACGCCGTTCATGGCCCTGTTGCTGCTGGCCGGTCTGCAACTCATCTCCCACGATCTGTATGAGGCGGCCGACGTGGACGGCGCCGGCAGGCTGCGCCAATTCTGGTCGATCACGCTGCCGCTCTTACGCCCGACCATTGCCGTGGCGCTGGTCTTCCGCACGCTGGACGCGATCCGTGTCTTCGACGTCTTCCAGATTGTGCTGCAGCAGAAACGTTATTCGATGGCGACCTACGCCTACTACGAGT
>JAAYYY010000716.1 GCA_012515125.1 Chloroflexota bacterium | reverse complement strand
TGGCCTCCAGGCCGGCCGGTAGGGGATCGACCAGGGCGACGTGCGTACGCCGGCTCTGGGCGACCATCGTCAGGCGGACGCGCACGCGCGCGCCGGCCCGGATGTGCCACCTGCCGTCCTCGTCCTGGCGCACGTCGTCCGGGTTGTCCACCGCTTCGTAGGTGCGCTTCACCAGGAAGCCCATGTCGCGCGGTTCCAGCGTCAGGTCGGCCGGCGCATAGCTCAGCCCCACCCGGTAGTAGAGCCGGCCCGGCCCTTCCTTGCTCAGGATCAGGTCGCGCAATGCGTCGCCTTCGAGCACGTAGCTCATCGGAATCGCCGTCGATTGGCGCTCGGTCGTGCGCCCGACGAAGGTGTGTTCCGCGGCGTAGGTGTCGCCCAGCCAGATGCGGGCCACGAACTCCGGCGTCTGCGCCTCGAAGGTGTTGAAGTAATGGTCCAGGGCCAGCAGCACGAAGACGTTCTCCTGGGTGTTCTCCCAGCGCCCCCGCGTGCGATGGCCGAGCAGCGCTTCCACGACCTTGGGGATGAGGTCGCTCTCCGGCGCGCCGTCGATCAGCGCGTCGAGGATGAGCGCGTCGGTGCGACGGTTGCTGTGCAGCAGCAGGTAGTCCTGCTCGCCGTAGTCGGCGGTGAAGGTCGCGCTGCTCGCCGTCTCCACCGCCCGGTTGTTCAGGTGACGGGCGATGGCCTCATTCTGAGCCTCGTAGCCAGCCACGTCGTCCAGGGCCATCCACAGCCAGGCTATCGCCTCCAGCGAATGCTCTTCCAGCGGAACCTCGCCGAGCAGGGCAGCCGCTTTCGCCGGGTCGGCGTCGTCGGCCAGCGCTCGCACGTAGAGGGCGTAGGCGCTCAGCGTGCGCTTGGTCTGCGCGCTGTAGTAATCTTCGTAATACTGCTCGACGTTCTCCAGATGATTGAGCGCCCGGGCCAGCATCTCCGGCGGCACGACGAAGCCCTTCTCCTGCGCCCGCAGGAGGGCGTGGGTGACGTGAATCGAGTAGAAGGGCACGCTCGGCCGGCCGCGCCGCCAGACCGGCCAGCCGCCGTCGTCGTTCTGCATCTCAGCCAGCCGGGCCACGTCACGGTCTACGGCGGCGATCAACTCTTCCGGTGCGGGCAGCCCTTCGGCGGCAAAAGCCGTCAGCACGTCGCGCAGCGCCGCCACGCCGAGCACGCGAGAAGCGATCTGCTCAGTGCACTCATACGGGTAGTTGACCAGATAGAGCACGGCGTCGGTCAGCGCCTGCAGAGCGGTGCTGCTCGTCGTGATCTCCAGCCCGCCATACTGCGGGAAAACCGCTTCCGGGGCGGCAATAGGCTGAGCCACAGCCCCCTCGTCCAGCACACCGTAGATAGCAAAGGCCTCGCTCGTCGCCGGCGTGTAGACCGGCAGCGAAAGCGTCGCCGCGTCGGCATAGGCGCCGGAGACGGCGGCGATCTGCAGCCGGGCTGTGCCCGCGCTCTCGGCCGCGGCGGGGAAGCGCACCTCCACGCGGTCGTTCGCCGGCACAGTCACGCGCCGCCCGTTGCCTTCCGGCAGGGAGAGGTTCGTCGCCTGTACGACGATGTCCACGGTCATCTCCTCACCGGTGCCGTTTTGCACGACGACGGGCAGGCCGAACTCGTCGCCGAAGTTGAGGAAGCGCGGCGCCGAGGGCCGGACCATCAGCGGCAGCCGCGCCGTCAGGTTCGACTCACCGGTGCCGTAGAGCTTGCCGCCCGCCACGGCGACGGCCATCACCCGGTAGCGTGTCAGGTTGTCGGGCAGGCTGACTTCCACGGTCGCCTCCCCACCGCTGCCGGTAACGACCTCAGGCGCAAAGACGGCCAGCGGGTTGAAGTCGGTGCGGATCTCGATGGGCTGGGCGGCTTCGTCCTGCCCGTCGTTCGCCCCCCCCGGCGTCATCGTGGCCATGGCCGCCGACGGTTCCGCCGCCGGCGCCTCCACCTCGCCGGCGACCGTATCCATCGCTTCCTCTTCGGCTACCTCCTCGGTGATAACGCGCTCCGCTTCCACACTCACCTCGACGGCCAGCTCCTCGGGATTGGCGAGCACGACCGTGGCCCGGCCGTACTGGGCGTTCAGGCGCGGCCAGCGCTGCGGGTAGAAGATGCCCAGCGGATCGGCCAGCTCGTAGCTCGTCAGCGCCAGGATGGCCTCGTCCACGACAACCACGGCCACTTCGGCGCCGGCAACGGGCTCGCCGCGAGCGTCGCGCACGACCACGTCGATGGCGGTCTCGCCGCCCGGCTCCAGCTCGGCGAACTGCGGCGCCACGCTGACGTCCAGCTCCCGGCTGAGCGGCGGGACGTTGAGCTGCAGGGAGCCGGTGCCGTAGGCGGGCCTCGGCGGCGCGCCTTCGATGGGCTGCCCGGCAACGTCCGTGCGCGGCACGGCGCCGACCAGCTCGACCTGCACTTCTATATTAGGTATGTGAGCCTCTTCGATGGGCACGCGCAGGGTCGCCGTGCCGTCCGTCACGGCGAACGTCTCGCTGTAAAGCAGCCCTCCGCGGCTGACTACCAGCAGCCCCTCGGCCGGGCTGAACGGCGCCTGCACCAGGATCTCGGCCACGTCGCCCGGCGCGTATTCCTCGCGGTCGGGGATGAGCGTGACCTGCTCCTCTTCCACGCGGCGCGACGGCGGGCGATTCCCGCCGCTGACCCAGCGCGTCATCTGGCTCTGGTGGACGCGCCCGGCGTCATCCTCCACGCTCGCCGTGATGCGGTAGGTGCCGCCCTGCTGCGGGGTGAACGTGCAGCTTACGGACTCTGCCGCAGAAGTGACCGTGCACGTCTCAGCATCGACCACTTCCTCACTCCAGCCGCCGCTGCGATAGCGCCAGTCCAGCCGCGCCGCTTCCACCGTGATCGTCCGGCCCGCCACGGCGTTGCCGTCGATGTCGGCGACGATCAGCTCGATCTCCAGCGGCTCGCCCTGGCGCACGAAAGTGCGCTCGCCGCGCATGCCCACGTAGAGCGTGCCGGGATGGACGAGCAGCGTCGTCG
>JAAYYY010000715.1 GCA_012515125.1 Chloroflexota bacterium | reverse complement strand
GCTGACCGGCTCGACCCCACCCACGACGACCGCTTCGTCGGTGACGGTGACGACATGGCGTTGCAGGCTGTCGTCCCAGCGCTGCGGATAGGCGAGCGTGACGCTGTAGGTTCCGCCGGCCGTGAAGGGCGTTGCGCTGAGCTGCCAGGGCCATAGCCCGTCGATGAGGGCGCTGGTGGGGATATTGACCGACGATTCGCCGCTGTCCGTGGCGGTCACGTGCAGGAGCAGGCCGTCGCCGTCCGGTGTGGCCTCTATCTTCTCGCTGTTCCCGTTAACGAGCGTCTCGTCGGAGAGAGCCAGCAGCGACATGTCGCCCGCGTCGTAGCTGGCGGTGAAGGAGCGCTCGCGGGCGGCGTCGGCCCAGTAGCCGGTGAGAAGCTGGACCTCGAACGCCTCGTGGGCGAGGTTACAGCCGACGGTTGCCCGGTCGCCGTCCCGCCCCAGCACGCACGTTGCCGTGCCGACCGGCTCGCCGCCGGGATGGAGCAGCTCGTATTCAAGCGTTTGCGAGGCGGGCCAGGGCGCTTCTTCCAGGGCCAGCGGCCTGCCGGCGAGCAGCGTGGGGAAGCGACCGACGATGACCTCGCTGGCGGCGATGAAGGCGAAGATGAGCAGGGCCAGGGCGATGGGCAGCCCGCGGATCAGGCGGCCCCGGCTCTCGGGCAGCGCGGTCAGCGCGGGTGCGGGGCGCGGGCCGGCGGCGCGGTGGAAGGCCCAGCCGGCGACGAGCAGCAGCACGAAGCCGGCGCCACAGGCGGGCGCGCCGCCCGCGGGAAGCTCTTCCAGCAGGCCGGGCCGCATGCCGGCGACCACCAGTACAAGGGTGGCGAGCAGGTTGTTGGCGGCGTGCAGGGCGACGCCGGGCCAGAGCGAGCCGCTGCGCCAGGCGACATAGCCCAGGGCCAGGGCGACGGGGATGCGCGGCGCCAGCCCCAGCAGGCTGAGGTGGAAGACGGAGAAGAGCAGGGCGACGAGGACGATGGCGACCACGGGGCGCAGCCGCTCGTAGGCGACCTGGATGTAGCCACGGAACATCAGCTCTTCGCCCAGGGGCGCGCCGGCGACGAGGCCAAGCAGGAGCAGCAACGCCGCGCCGAGCGTCTGCGGGTAGATGCCGGGCGGCGTGGGCACGTTGTAGCCGAACAGGAGCGCCGTCACGCTGCCGAGCAACGTATCGACGAACCAGACGCCGATGCCCATGAGGAAGGCGAGCACGATGGCGGAAGCAGGGGCCGGGTGGAGGCGAAGGGTAGTGCGCGCCGGCAGCCGGTTGGCCCGCACCCAGAGCAGGGCGAGCAGGCCGATGAGGATTTCGGTGGCGAGCAGGCCCCAGCCAAAGTGCAGGTTTTGCAGGGTGGTGCCGGCGACGAGCACCATGATCATGCCGGCGAGGTAGAGCAGGTTGGCGCTGAAGATAGACGGGCGCGGGGCGGTTGTTTCGGCGTTCATGTGGCCTCCGGGCAACGATGTTGGCGATGGTGTATCTATTCCATTGTAGCGACACAGGGAGGGCGGGAGAGCCAACGAATGTCACCGGAAGGGGTGCGGAATGTCACGAACGCGGGTAGGGGCGGGTTTCAAACCGGCCCGTACAGGCCGTTGGTATGTTGGGTAGGGGCGGGTTTCAAACCCGCCCGTACGGGCCGTTGGTATGCTGGGTAGGGGCGGGTTTCAAACCCGCCCGTACGGGCCGTTGGTATGCTGGGTAGGGGCGGGTTTCAAACCCGCCCCTACAGGATCGGCGGTGATATTTCGATTGCTGATTCCTGGCGAAACCGCTATTGCCGCAGAATCTTCCCCATGGCCTTTCCCCTGGCCAGCTCGTCGATCAGCTTGTCCAGATAGCGGATCTTTTGCATCAGCGGATCTTCGATTTCTTCGACGCGCACGCCGCAGACGACGCCCTTGATCAGCGCGCTATTCGGGTTAAAGGCCG
>JAAYYY010000714.1 GCA_012515125.1 Chloroflexota bacterium | reverse complement strand
GCTGACCGGCTCGACCCCACCCACGACGACCGCTTCGTCGGTGACGGTGACGACATGGCGTTGCAGGCTGTCGTCCCAGCGCTGCGGATAGGCGAGCGTGACGCTGTAGGTTCCGCCGGCCGTGAAGTGCGTTGCGCTGAGCTGCCAGGGCCATAGCCTGTCGATGAGGGCGCTGGTGGGGATATTGACCGACGATTCGCCGCTGTCCGTGGCGGCCACGTGCAGGAGCAGGCCGTCGCCGTCCGGCGTGGCCTCTATCTTCTCGCTGTTCCCGTCAACGAGCGTCTCGTCGGAGAGGGCCAGCAGCGACATGTCGCCCGCGTCGTAGCTGGCGGTGAAGGAGCGCTCGCGGGCGGCGTCGGCCCAGTAGCCGGTGAGAAGCTGGACCTCGAACGCCTCGTGGGCAAGGTCGCAGCCCGCGGTTGCCCGGTCGCCGTCCCGCCCCAGCACGCAGGTCGCCGATCCGACCGGCTCGCCGCCGCGATGGAGCAGCTCGTATTCAAGCGTTTGCGAGGCGGGCCAGGGCGCCTCTCCCAGGGCCAGAGGTCCGGTAGCGAACAGCTCGGGAAAACGGCCAACGATCACCTCGGTCGCGGCGATGAAGACGAAGATGAGCAAGGCCACGGCAATCGGCAGACCGCGGACGAGACAACCGCGACGCTCCGGTAGGGTGGGCAGGGCGGGAGCGGGACGCGGCCCGGCGGCGCGATGGAAGGCCCAGCCGGCGACGAGCAGCAGCACGAAGCCGGCGCCACAGGCGGGCGCGCCGCCGGCCGGCAGGTCCTCCAGCAGGCCGGGCCGCATGCCGGCGACCATCAGCACAAGCGTGCCGAGCAGGTTGTTGGCGGCGTGCAGGGCGACGCCGGGCCAGAGCGAGCCGCTGCGCCAGGCGACGTAGCCCAGGGCCAGGGCGACGGGGACGCGCGGCACCAGCCCCTGCAGGCTGAGGTGGAAGACAGAGAAGAGCAGGGCAACCAGGATGATGGCGACCGCGGGGCGCAGCCGCTCATATGCGACCTGGATGTAGCCGCGGAACATCAGCTCTTCGCCCAGGGGCGCGCCGACGACGAAGCCGAGCAGGAGAAGCAGCGCCGCGCCGAGCGTCTGCGGGTAGATGCCGGGCGGTGTGGGCACGTTGTAGCCGAACAGGAGCGCCGTCACGCTGCCGAGCAACGTATCGACGAACCAGACGCCGATGCCCATGAGGAAGGCGAGCACGATGGCGGAAGCAGGGGCCGGGTGGAGGCGCAGGGTAGTGCGCGCCGGCAGCCGGTTGGCCCGCACCCAGAGCAGGGCGAGCAGGCCGATGAGGATTTCGGTGGCGAGCAGGCCCCAGCCAAAGTGCAGGTTCTGCAGGGTGGTGCCGGCGACGAGCACCATGATCATGCCGGCGAGGTAGAGCAGGTTGGCGCTGAAAATCGAAGGGCGCGGTGTGGGTGTGTCGGCGTTCATGTGGCCTCCGGGCTACGGTGTTGGCAATTGTGTATCTATCCATTGTAGCGACACAGGGAGCGCAGGAGGGCCAACGAATGTCACGGGAAGGGGTGAGGAATGTCACATATGCGGGCAGGGGCCGGTTTCAAACCCGCCCGCACAGGATCGGCGGGCAGCACCCTCGTTGATGACTGGCGAAACCGCTATTGCCGCAGAATCTTCCCCAGGGCCTTGCCCCTGGCCAGCTCGTCGATCAGCTTGTCCAGATAGCGGATCTTTTGCATCAGCGGATCTTCGATTTCTTCGACGCGCACGCCGCAGACGACGCCCTTGATCAGCGCGCTATTCGGGTTAAAGGCCG
>JAAYYY010000713.1 GCA_012515125.1 Chloroflexota bacterium | reverse complement strand
GGTTGGCGCGCCAGGCCAGATCGACATCTTCACAGGAGAAGTAAAAGTCGTCGTCGAGAAAGCCAATATCGGCGAGCATCTCGCGGCGATAGGCCGCCGCCGCCCCGCAGGCGCCAAAGACCCGTTCTTCCCGGTCGTACTGGCCCACGTCTTGCTGCCAGACTCCTCGGTTGCCGGGTATGCCGTCCACCCGGTAATAGTCGCCCGCGGCGTGGAACCGGTCGCGCTGGTCGAAGAGCAGGAGCTTGCTCGCCAGGATGCCGGCGTCGGGATGGCGCTCAAACGCCCCTGCCAGCGCCTCCAGCCAGCCGGGGTCGGCCTCGGTGTCGTTGTTGAGCAAGACGACGAACTCGCTCTGCGACGCAGCATAGCCGGCGTTGCAGGCGCCGGTAAAGCCCCGGTTCTCGCCCAGCTCCAGCAGGCGCACCTCCGGGAACTGCTCGCGGACGGTTGCCTGCGAGCCGTCGGTCGAGCCGTTGTCTACGAGGATCGTTTCAAAGTCCCGGTAGCGCTGCCGTCGCAGAGCCGTGAGACAGCTCTCCAGGTGTTCCCGGCCGTTCCAGTGGGGGATGATGATGGAGAAGCGCGGCGCCCGTTGCGGTCTGCCGGCCAACTACTGCTCCAGAGCGTGCAGTAGAAAGGCGTAGTAAAGCGCCCGCTCCTTCAGGAACTCATAGCGCCCGGAAGGGCCGGCATGCCCGGCGCCCATCTCCGTCTTGAGCAGCAGCAGGTTGTCGCCGCGATTGCGCCTGCGGAGCAGGGCCGTCCATTTCGCCGGCTCCCAGTATTGCACGCGGGGATCGTTGAGACCGGCGGTGATCAACAGGTGCGGGTATTCCTGCTCCTTCACGTTGTCGTAGGGCGAGTAGGAGAGGATGTACTCGTAATAGTCGCGCTCCTTGGGATTGCCCCACTCTTCAAACTCGGGCACAGTCAGCGGGATCGTCTCGTCGAGCATCGTCGTCACTACGTCCACGAAGGGCACGGCGGCGACCGCCGCGCGGAAAAGCTCCGGCGCCATGTTCAGGACGGCGCCCATGAGCAGGCCTCCGGCGCTGCCGCCCATGATCGCCAGCCTGTCCGGCGCGGTATAGCCCTCGGCAATGAGATGGCGCGCGCAGGCGATGAAGTCGGTGAAGGTGTTGCGCTTGTTCAGGAACTTCCCCTGGTCGTACCAGTAGCGGCCCATCTCCTGCCCGCCGCGAATGTGGGCGATGGCATAGATGAAGCCCCGGTCGAGCAGGCTGATTCGGTTGCTGTCGAAGCTGGGATCCATGCTGAAGCCGTAGGAGCCGTAGCCATAGAGCAGGCAGCGCACCGGCTCGCCGTGAAAGCTATCCTTGCGGTAGACCAGCGAGATCGGAATCTGCGTGCCGTCTTCGGCCGTAGCAAAGATGCGCTTGGTGACGTAATCCTCGCGGTTGAAGCCGCCAAGCACCGGCTGTTCCTTGAGTAGCTCCCGCTCCCGCGTGCTCATGTTGTAGTCGAAGACCGAGTTCGGCGTGGTCATCGACGTATAGGTGAAGCGCAGCCGGTCAGAGTCGAATTCGGGATTCACGTCGCTCGCGTAGGTGTAAACCGGCTCGGGAAACTCGACATAATGATAATCGCCGGACTGCAGATCGACGATACGCAACGTGCGCAGCCCATTTTCGCGCTCGTAGACGACCAGATGGCGGGCGAAGACGTCGATGTCGTCAATATTCACCTTCTCGCGGTGCGCCAGGAGCTCGTCCCAGTTGGCGCGGGCCGTCGCGTGCGCCGGCGCCGTCATGATGCGGAAGTTCGGGGCCTCGTCGTTCGTAACGATGAAAAAAGTGCCGTCGCGGTACTCCGCATGGTAGCGCACCCCTTCCACACGCGGCGAGAAGAGGGTGAAGTCACCGCCCGGCTGGTCGGCCGGCAGGAAATGCTGCTCGCTCGTCTCCTTGCTCTCGCTGGTGGCGAAGAGGTAGCGGCGATCTTTGCTCTTGTTGAGACCGACGAAAAAACGCTCGTCCAGGTCCTCGTAGACCTTCTCGTCGGCGCTCGTGTCGCTGCCCAGCCGGTGGCGCCAGACCTGAAAATCGCGCATGGCGGCATCTTTCGTCGTATAGAAGAAGGTGGCATTGTCCGCCGCCCACTCGCCCGAGTAGGAGGTGTTGGCGATCTGGTCCGGCAGCAGCTCGCCGTCGTCCAGCCGCTTGAAGGAGATCAGATACCGCTCGGCCCCTGTCGTATCCAGCGAGTAGGCGAGCAGCCGGTGGTCCGGGCTGACGCGAAAGATGCCCAGGCGCAGGTAGTCGTGTCCTTCGGCCAGCGCGTTCAGGTCCAGCAGGATCTCTTCTGGCGCTTCAAGGCTGCCGTGCTTGCGGCAATAGATCGGGTATTGCTTGCCCTCCTCGGTGCGCGTGTAATAGAAGTAGTCGTCGACGCGCACCGGCACCGACTGGTCGGTCTCCTGGATGCGGCCGACCATCTCCTCGTAGATCGTCTTCTGCAGCGCCTCGGTCTCTTTCAGCATCGCCGCCGTGTAGGCGTTTTCGGCCTCCAGGTAGGCGATGACCTCCGGGTTCTCCTTTTCACGCAGCCAGTAGTAGTTGTCCACGCGCGTATGGCCGTGGGTCGTGATTTCGGTGGGCCGGCGTTCCGCCACGGGCGGGCTGAGCAATTGTTCTACAGTCATTCCTGTCTTTCATACTCCTGGATATATTCGGCCAGCGCTTCCTGCCAGGGGCGCAGGGTAATGCCCAGGGCGGCGCCGGCAATGTTGTGCAGCTCGCCAAACCGGGGAGGCGGCGAGAGGCGTGGATAGTCCTGTCCCAGAATAGGCTCGTTGGGCACGTGCTCCAGACCGGCCAGGCGCAGGATTTCGTTGGCGAAAGCCCAGCGAGAGCAGGCGCCGCGATTGACGAAGTGGTACGTGCCATATTGGCCGGTGGCAATGAGCTGGCGAATGGCCGCAGCCACGTCCTTCATATAGGTCGGGTTGCCAATCTCGTCGGCGACGACGCGCAGGGCGCCGGCCGTGCGGGCCCGCTTGAGAATGGCGTGGACGAAGTTGCGCCCGCCCGGCGCAAAAGCCCAGGCGATGCGCACGATGTATGCTCGCTGGAGAAGGCGGCGCACAAAAAGCTCGGCTGCCGCTTTAGAGCGGGCATAGGGGTTGCCCGGTTTGAGCGGCATCCACTCTTCATAACCGGCAGGGTTGTCGCCGCCAAGCACCTCGTTTGTGCTGACGTGCAGCAGCGCCGCCCCGGCTTCCAGGCAGGCGAGGGCCACGTTCTGGGTGCCCAGGGCGTTGATCCGGTAGGCTAGCGCCGGATCGCGGGCGCACCCCTCGACGTCGGTGTAGGCAGCAGTATGGATGACCAGCTCCGGCTGTGCGGCGGTCACTGCCGCGCACAGGGCGGCGCGGTCGGTGATGTCTACTTCCGGTAAGTCGATGCCTCCGAGCGCGTGCTCCTCCTGAAGCGCCTCTTCCAGCGCCTGGCCAAGCTGCCCCCGGTTACCCGTGATCAGAATGCGCATGCTGCTGTTTCCGTTCTCTGGCAGGTCCGACAGCGAGGATTATACCATGCTCCCGGAGAGGCACATTACGCGGTACCTGCGAATTACTTGCCCCGCGCTTAGTTTTGGTTCATAATGTGAGTGTCGCCCTACGCGCGCCGGGTCGCAGGCCGACCGGTTATCAGGGAAGCGGATGATAGCGGGTCATACGACGCACACAGGAGCGACACAATACGAGTAGTACCATGCATTTTAATATCTTCACGCTC
>JAAYYY010000105.1 GCA_012515125.1 Chloroflexota bacterium | reverse complement strand
TGGGCATGTATACGACGGGCGAGATCGCCCGCCTGGCCGAGATAACGCGCCCGGCGGTCGGCGTGGTGACGATGATCGACCCCGTGCATATGTCGCGGGCCGGCAGCCTGGAAAACATCGTCGCCGCCAAACAAGAGCTGGTCGAGGGGCTGCCCGCCGACGGCGTCGCCATTCTCAATCACGACGAGCCGCTGGTCATGGGCATGCAGACGCATACGGCGGCCCGAGTCTTCACCTACGGTCTGGACGAGAGCGCCGACGTCTGGGCCGACGAGATCGAGTCGATGGGCACCAACGGAATCCGCTTCACGCTGCACCACGGGCGCGACAGGTTGCGCGTACAGGTCCCGCTGCTGGGCCGGCATAGCGTGCACACGGCGCTGCGGGCGACGGCGGTCGGCCTTGTCGAGGGGCTGACGTGGGAAGAGATCGTCGGCGGTTTGCAGGACGAAGCGATGGAGCTGCGAGTGGTCACGGCTACAGGCCCGATGGGCTCCCTGTTGCTTGACGATACCTACAACGCCAGCCCGGCTTCCACACTGGCGGCGCTCAATCTCCTGGAGGAGCTGCCCGGCCGGCACATTGCCGTGCTCGGCGACATGCTGGAGCTGGGCGCTGCCGAAGAGGAATCCCACCAACGGGTTGGGCGGCGGGCCCGCGCGGTTTCTGATATTCTGGTCACTGTTGGTGAAAAGGCACGCCTGATTGCGTATGAAGCGATTATTGCCGGTATGCCGTCTAGCCGGGTTGTCTGGGCGGCTACGCCTGACCAGGCAGTCGCGGTTCTGCAGGATTTGATCGAAGAAGGCGATACGGTACTGATTAAAGGGTCGCGCAGTGTCGGCCTGGAAGCAGTCGTTTCGGCGCTGGCGCAGCCCAGCAAGTAGGAACAGGACGTTAGATGGCTTTTGCACTGACAGTCGGCGGTTTTACCTTCCTGATGGCGGTGATCTGGGGCAGCCCGTTCGTCGAGATTATGCGACGCCTGCGCCTGGGCAAGCAGATCCGCATCGAAGGGCCGCAGTCGCACTTTGCGAAGATGGGCACGCCGGCGATGGGCGGCATGCTTATCGTCGCCTGGACCGTAATTATCAGCCTTGTCGTGAACGCCGTGCAGCTTGTGCGCCGTGTGGAGATTGCCGAAAGTGTCGTCGTACCCCTCGGCGTCATGGTCGCCTATTCGATTTTGGGTGGCATTGACGACTACCAGGGCCTCCGCCAGCGCCCCGGTGTGGGTATGCTGGCCCGCCACAAGATCTGGTATCAGGCCATCATCGCCACGGTCGCCGCCGTCGCCATTTACTTGCTCAACGGCGCCCAGGGCTGGATGTCGCTGCCTACTGTGCCCGAGCGCATCGACATTGGCATCTGGTTCATACCCATCGCTGCCTTCATCATTACCGGCATGGCCAACGCGGTGAACCTGACCGACGGGCTGGACGGGCTGGCAGGCATTATCGCGGCGACCGCCTTCGTCGCTTATGGCATTATCGCCTTTCTCCAGGATCAGCAGTTCCTGGTCGTCTTTAGCTTTATCGTCGTCGGCGCCTGTTTCGCCTTTCTCTGGTTCAACGCCCATCCGGCGCAGATGTTTATGGGCGACGTCGGCTCGCAGGCGCTGGGCGGCGCGCTAGGCGTCGTGGCGCTGATGACGACCCAGTGGCCTATTTTGCCCGTCGTCGCCCTTGTCCCGGTGGCCACGACGCTTTCGACGATAGCCCAGGTGGCATCGGCTGTGTTGAGCCGTCGCTTCCTGGGCCGCGACATTCGCCCGCTGCGGATGGCGCCACTGCACAATCATTTTGTGGTCATCGGCTGGAGCGAGACGCAGATCGTGCAGCGCTGGTGGCTCATCGGCATTCTCTCGGGCATGGTCGGCGTGGCGCTGGCCATCATATGATGGCCGATCCACTGCGTGGGAAACGGCTCGTCATCCTGGGGCTGGCGCGCCAGGGACGGGCACTGGCCCGGTTTGCCGCCGGTGTCGGCGCCGAAGTGGTCGTTTCCGACCTGCGACCGCCGGAGGCGCTGGCCGAAGAGATGGCGGCCTTGGCCGATCTGAACGTCGAGTTTGTGCTTGGCGAGCATCCGCCGAGCTTACTGGAGGGAACAGACGTGCTGGCCCTGAGTGGCGGCGTACCATTAACCGCACCGATTGTGGTCGCCGCACAGGAACGGAATATCACCCTCACCAACGACTCGTTGGAGTTCGCCCGGCGCGCCCCGGCTCCGCTCGTCGGGATCACCGGCTCGGCCGGCAAGACGACGACGACGGCGCTGGCGGGCGCCATCGGCCGGGCCAGCGGGCGCCGTACCTGGGTGGGCGGCAACATCGGCAACCCACTGATCGAGAAGCTCGGCGAGATCGCAGCCGAAGACCTGATCATCCTCGAGCTTTCCAGTTTCCAGCTTGAGCTATGGGATCGCAGCCCGGCGATTGCGGCGATCCTGAACATCACGCCCAATCATCTCGACCGGCACGGGACGATGGCGGCCTATAGCGCCGCCAAGGCGAGCATCGT
>JAAYYY010000104.1 GCA_012515125.1 Chloroflexota bacterium | reverse complement strand
GCTCCCTTGGCGATGCCCGTGGTGCCGCCCGTATATTGCAGCAGGGCGATGTCGTCCGGCCCAACCTCGACCCGGGCAGGTGGGGCCTGCCGGCCGGCCGCCAGAAAATCCTGGAACCAGACGTCGCCCGGCTCCAGAACGGCGTGGTGGCCCTCTTTCTTCTCCTTCAGCAGCCCAAAAAGCAGGCGCAGATGCGAGGGCAGGTATTCCTTGATATTCGTCACGATAATCCGCTTCACCGCCGTGCGCCCGCTCTTCTGCACCCGCTTGAGTTGGTCGTAGAACAGGGTCATGACGAAGACGGTCTCGGCCCCACAGTCGGCCAGCTGGTGTTCCAGCTCGCGCTCCGAGTAGAGCGGGTTCGTGGCAATGACGATGCCACCGGCCTTGAGGATGCCGTAGAACGCCATGACCGACTGAGGCGTGTTGGCCATATAGATGACCGCCCGGTCGCCTTTGGCAAAGCCGTTCGCGACGAGCCCGGCGGCAATGGCATCGCTCGCTTCGTCCAGCTCCCGATAGGTAATCCGCCGACCCTTGAAAATGATGGCCGTGTTGCCGGGGAAGCGGGCAGCCGACTTGCGAAGGAAGTCGTGTACAGGATGGGTCGGTAAGGGGACTTCGGTCGGTACCCCTTCGTCGTACCGCTTGGTCCACGGCCGGTCGTCGTACGTAACGCTCATCAATTCCTCCTCATGGGCCAATTACTGGAGTCTGCATAGCAGTGGGATACGACGGGAAGGAACTCCCATGTCGCCCTGCGTCATAACAGTAGTATAACCGGGCGAATGGACGCATGTCAACGAGCGTATTAAAGATTCTCAGCGCTGGCGCAGCGACTCAACCTCCTTTTCCCAACCGGGCGGCTGGCGCTGCTCGTAGGCGGCGGCTTCGGCCTCCAGATCGTATTCGACGTAGCGGTGCTCCACCGCCCAGCTTGTGCCATCCCAGGTGAAGATCGCGTACTTGGCGCGCGTGTCGCCGTCGCCGGGCCGGCTGACGGAGGCGACGTTGACCAGCCGGACGCCGCGCCACCTGCGCACGGAGGGTACGTGCAGGTGGCCGAATGCCAGCACGCTGAAGACGAGATCGCCGATCATCGCGTCCAGCGCATCGTCCTTCTGGCGCACCTCGCCGAACAGCTCCTTCTGCAGCGCCGTGTCCGGGTAGATCACGTCGTCCACGTTATTGGGGTTGGCGTGGACGATAAAGAGGTCGTCGCGCGGGTTCACCGTCGGCGAGATGCGCCGGTGAAAGGGCAATTCATCGAGCCAGGCACGATCCATCGGAGGCAGTACCTCGCGTGTCCAGTCCACGACGTTGGATACTCGCTCCCAGCGCAGCCGCTCCTCGGCGTCGGCGTCCTCGGCCAGTAAGGGCAGCCCGCTGATCCACTTGTCCGCGTTGCCGTAGATCGAGGCTATCTCCGCCTCGCGCTCGCGGAGGCGGGCGACGCAGGCGTCCGGCCGGGGGCCGAAAACACAGAGATCGCCCGCGAAGACGATCTCGTCGAACCCCGCCTCCTGGGCGTCGATATCCGCCAGCACCGCATCCAGACCGGACAGGTTGCCGTGTACATCTGAAAAAACTGCAATCCGCATCGGTTACCTCCTGCAGCCAGTCCTGCTGCTTCAGTCGAGACCCGTCCCATTGTGCCCGCCGGTCGCCCGCAGCGCCAGCGCGCGCTCGGCCTGCAAAATCGCCCGCAACCGCTCGCGCCGTGCCGCACCGCTCAGCGTCTCCAGGGCGCGCACGCCAAGCGGGTCGATTTCCTCGCGCAGCAGGCGCAGCTCTTCGCGACTCGGCGGCTCTGTCTCCGCCGGCGGGCCATCCACCAGCAGCTCAAATCCCGTCCGTGCCTGCACCCGGCCCAGCTCGACGCCGGGATGCAGGCTGAGCAGGCGCATCCGGGCCGCTCCGCCCTCGCCGGAGGGGGCAAAGTCGAACTGCCCCAGATCGGAGACGAGGTAGCGCGGACCCTGCCCGCGGCGGCGCGCCGGATCGTGGCCCAGGCCGCTGCGGAAGTCGAGCCGGGGCACGAACGTGTGGCGTCCATGTCTCGGCACGTACAGATAGACATTCTCCTCAAAGACGGTCACGTCGGGGATGCCGCCGCTGCCCGGCAGCCGCAGGCGCGGTTGTCCATAGCTGCCGCCCATGAAGACGTTGTTGAAGTTGCCGTGGGCATCGATCTGGCCCGGACGGAAGAACTCCTTGGGACCGAAGCGCGGCAGCAGATCCGCCGCCACCTGAGCGAAGCCGAATGTCTGCAAACCCTGGCGAATCCACAGCGTCTCCACGGTCGTGATGCCCAGAGGCGCCGGGTCGCGGCAAAGGGCCTGCCCGATCGCCGAGATGAAGGTGACGTTCGGCGCGTGTGTCAGCCTGGCGAGCAGGTAGCCCGCGGCTACCAGCGGCGTGCCAATGCCGTGGGCCAGTATTTCGCCGTCCACAACCTGCCGGCTGATACAGACGGCGATCAGCTCGTCTACGCTGTAATCCCCGTTCATCGCTGGCCGGCCGGCTGCCAGTCGCCGGCAAGGTATTCGGCAAACGCGCCGGCGTTGCAGGCGGCGATGTAGCGCAGAATCTCTTCACCGTCAATGGGGTAAAGCGGGTAACAGCTTGTGGGGTGGGCGCCGCCGGGCGCCTCGACGACGGCAGTCACAAGCGGGCCTGGCAGGTCCAGCGGGCCGTCGAGTCTGGGCACGACTTCCTCTGCGGTCAGGATGACGCGGTCGGCGGCTACGCAAAGCTCCAGATCGATGGTCGGGTTGCCGCCAAGAACGGCATTGCCGCTGATGTCGGCGCGCAGCACGTGGATGGCGGCGACGTCGCAGCCAATGGCGGGGAAAGCGGTGAGCGGCTCGCCGGTGTAGGGATCGGCAATCGTCTGCACGTCGGGCCGCACCGCCAGCAAATCGGTCCCCTGCCAGGCGCGGCTGGGCATGAAGCCGATGCCTGCCATTTGCGCCCGCAGGCCGTGGGCGATGCTGGCCTCGCTCTCCTCGATGACCTGCAGCTCCCCTTTGCCGGCTGCCGAGGTAAACATCGGCGCCAGCCCAAACGTCTCCAGGCCAAAGTAGCAGGTGCGCGTGCGCGCGACCAGCCCTGCGCCCACCAGCAGATCGGCGGCGAAGCCGGCCGTGAAGGCCAGTAGCGTCAGCTCCCGTGGCGGCGTGGCCCGGGCAATGAGCGCGCGGGCGAAGGCGACCGGGCGGCGATAGAGGGTCATGCCGCCCAGGGCAAGCGTCTCGCCATCCTGCACCAGTGCAGCCGCCTCCGTCATGCTGATGCGCTTATTCTGCATCGTGCCTGCTGCTCTCCTTTCTTCGGCCCGCCCCTTTCCGGCCAATTCTATCTTTGCGCCAGCAGTCAAGCCATAACCCGGCAGCCAACGCCACTGTGAGCCACGTCAGCTCGCAGGTCGAGGAACAAAAAGGACGCCGGACTTCTGGTGAAAATCCGGCGTCCTGACCTGAAACTGAGACAAGGAACCTACCTGTCGCGCTGGAGGACCAGGTCGATCAGCGCTTCCAAACCGTCGCGGGCCGGCGAGGCCGGCAGATCGTGCAGCGCCGCCCGCGCGCGTTCCGCCAGCTCGGAGGCTTCGGCCAGCGCCAGCTCCGCCGCGCCTGACTCGCGCAGGCGGCCCATCATCTGCTGGACGGGATCGACGTCGGGCTCGGGAGCCACGCGCCTGCCCGCCAGAGCAACGCCGCTCACGCCCATGCCCTGCACCACGTCGGCGCCGACCGGCTTGCCCAGCTTCTCCGGGTCGCCAATAATGTCTAGCACGTCGTCTACAATCTGGAAAACCTGGCCCAGATTGCGGGAATAGGTGTCCAGCGCGTTAACCATGTCGTCATCGGCGCCGGCCAGGAACCCGCCGGTCGTCGCGGCCGCCCGGAACAGGCTCGCCGTCTTCAGGTCGATGATCCGCTTGTATGTCTCGCGGTCCATCTGCCCAGCCTTGGCCGCGGCCGCCTGCAGCGTCTCGCCCTCGACCAGCTCTACCGTCGCCTGGGCAATGATCTGGTTATACAGCGCACCATAGGGGGCCAGCATCTCGTAGACTTTGGCAAAGAGGTAGTCGCCGGCGAGCAGAGCAAAGGTGCGCCCCCAGCGGGCGTGAACGGTTATCTTCCCCCGCCGCATCAGGCTGTGATCGTTGATGTCGTCGTGAACGAGCGTCGCCGTGTGGATCAGCTCGACGGCCGCCGCCAGAGGCACTACCTCCTCCAGCTCTTGACCGCCCGCAGCCAGATAGCTCAGGAGGACCAGTTGCGGACGCACCCGCTTGCCGCCAGACGAAATGATGTGATGGCTGGCTTCGTCCAGGATCGTCACGTTGCTGGTAACAACCTCGTGAAGAAGTTCATCGATGGCTTTCAGGCCGTCTTGTACTGTTTCACTCACCATACTTGTTTGCCTTATCTGAGAAGTGAACGGCAACGTTTACAACTTTCAATTTTTTTTGAACGGTTTGTAGACTGGACTCATTATAGATTTCTTTGCGAGGCTCGTCAAGGAAACTTGTGAAAGAAATTACAACCATTTACAGCCCTCTTATACCTGCCAATCTACCATTGACTGCTATAATGAGACTGTTATGACCGCCCTCGCAAAGCACGACACGATCATCGTCCTGGATTACGGCTCGCAATATAGCCAGCTCATCGCCCGGCGTGTCCGGGAGGCGAACGTATACTGCCATATCGTCTCCTGGCAGGCGCCGGCCGAAGATGTCCTGGCGCTGGACCCCTGTGGCTTCATCCTCAGCGGCGGCCCCAGCAGCGTCTACGATGAGGGCGCCCCTACCCTGCCGGACTATGTGCTGGAGGCGGGCGTGCCGGTGCTGGGGATCTGCTACGGCATGCAGCTCCTGTCCCACCGGCTTGGCGGGCAAGTCGCCGGCAGCCAGCGGCGCGAGTACGGTCCGGCCCGGCTCCACGTCCGGCCCGCAGCCGGGCCTCTGTTCCAGGCGTGGCAGACGGAAGCAGCCGGCGCCAACGGTTCGCTCCAGCAGGTGTGGATGAGCCACGGCGACCGGGTGGCCGAGCTTCCGCCCGGTTTTGTCCCCCTCGCCTCGACGGACAACAGCCCGTATGCCGCAGCGGCCGATCCCGAGCGAGGCTACTACACCGTGCAGTTCCATCCCGAGGTGGCGCACACGCCGCAGGGTCTGCAAATTCTGCGGAGCTTTGCCGTAGACATCTGCGGCTGCCGGCCCGACTGGACGCCAGCCAACTTCGTAGACGAGACGGTTGAGCAGATTCGCCGGCAGGTCGGCGATGGGCGGGTCATCCTGGGGCTCAGCGGCGGCGTTGACTCGGCCGTTACCGCGGCCCTCGTCCACCGGGCCATCGGCGACCAGCTTACCTGCATCTTCGTCGATCATGGCCTGCTGCGGCGGGGCGAGCCCGAGCAGGTCGTGCAGACCTTCGAGCGGGAGCAGGGCATGCGCCTGATTGCCGTCCGCGCCGTCGAGGAGATGCTGGAGGCGCTTGCGGGCGTCGTCGAGCCGGAGCAGAAGCGGGCAATTATCGGCGAGAAGTTTGTCCGCATCTTCGAGCGCGAAGCGTTGAAGCTGGGCAAGATCGACTTTCTGGCCCAGGGCACGATTTACCCCGACGTGATCGAGAGCGCCGGCGACGAACGGGCGCCGGCGCAGGTCATCAAGAGCCACCACAACGTCGGCGGGCTGCCGTCGGACCTCTCCCTGCGGCTGGTCGAACCGCTGCGCTACCTGTTCAAGGACGAGGTGCGGCGCATCGGCGAGCTCCTCGGCCTGCCGGAGAGCATCGTCTGGCGCCAGCCCTTCCCCGGCCCGGGTCTGGCGATTCGCTGCCTGGGCGAGGTCACGTGGGAGCGGCTGGAGCGGCTGCGCGCCGCCGATGCCATCTACGTGGCGGAGCTGGAGCGGGCCGGGATGCTGCGCCACGGGACCCAGCAGGCGTTTGCCGTGCTGCTGCCCGTGCGCAGCGTCGGCGTCATGGGCGACGGGCGCACCTACGACGAGGTGATCGCCCTGCGCGCCGTGACCACCGACGATTTTATGACCGCCGACTGGGCGCGCCTGCCCTACGACCTCCTGGCGCGGATCAGCCAGCGCATTGTCAACGAGGTGGCGGGCGTGAACCGCGTCGTCTACGATATTACGTCCAAGCCACCCGGCACCATTGAATGGGAGTGAAGGCCATGATCGACTTTGGCGCCATTTTCCGCCGGGCATGGGAGATCTGCTGGCAGAACCGCTGGTTGTTCCTTCTGGGCATTCTCGCCGCGCTGGGCAGCGCCGGTGGAGGCGGCAATACGAGTTTTTCGTACAGCTTCGGCCCTGGCGACGTGGGCCCGGAGTTCGAGCGCCAGATGGAGGAGTTCTTCCGCACGCTCGTCGCCACCTGGCCCTACCAGCTCTTCGGCACAATCGTCCTCACCCTGTTTGGCCTGCTGCTGTGGCTTCTCAGCCTCACGGCGCGGGGCGGCCTGATCGCCGCCGCTGCCGAGCTGGACGGCGAGATGGCGACCGGGTCGGACGCTGCCCTCGGCTTCGGCGCAGCGATGCGCCGGGGTCGCCGCTATCTGCTGCGTCTGGTTGGCCTGGAGATTCTGCTCTACGGCCCGGTTTTCCTCCTCGTCGTGATCCCGCTGGCCGTCCTGATCGCCTCCGTGGTCAGTGCGGGCATCGCCGCCTTTGACGAACCGGGGGCCCTTGGCGGCATTGTGCTGGTCGCGCTTACCTGTCTTTGCCTGCTCGGCTGTCTGGCGATTCTCTGGCAGATTTTCCTCGCCTTCCTGCATCCCCTCGCGCAGCGCAGCCTCGTTCTGGACGACCGTGGCGTCATCGACGCCGTCCGCCACGGCTGGCAGATACTGTCCGGCCGGCCCGGAGACATGCTGGTGCTGGTGCTGCTGCTCTTCATCCTGGGCCTCATCTACGGCGCGTTGGTTGCCGTCATCCTGGTCCCGCTGGGCCTGCTCCTCGCCGTGCCAACCCTCTTCGACTTCATGCGCGAGGGGTTTCCATCAGGAGGCCAGCTCGTCGCCATCGGTATCGGCGCCATTCTCCTGGGGCTGCTGGGCCAGGCGCTGCGCGGCTTCTACGTGACCTACCAATCCGTCGCCTACACCCTGGCTTACCGGCGGCTGACCGGCAAGGCTGGCGACGTCGTGCAGGAGCCGCCGAAGCCGGCTACCCCCTATCAATTTGAACAATCTCCCGAGGAATGACCATGAACATGGCCGAGCCGGTCACCCGAATCCTGGCAATTGAGACCTCTTGCGATGAGACGGCAGCAGCGGTGGTCGAGAGCGGGACGCGCATCCTGAGCAACATCATCGCCAGCCAGACCGATCTGCACGCCCAATACGGCGGCGTCTTCCCGGAGATTGCCTCGCGAAAGCATATCGAGGTCATCCACGCCGTCGTCGCCCAGGCAATGGGCCAGGCCTACCTCGGCTACGACGATCTCGACTGCATCGCCGTGACGAAGGGGCCGGGCCTCGTCGGCTCGCTGCTCGTCGGCGTGAACGTGGCCAAGGGGCTGGCTCTGGCGCGCAACAAGCCGCTGTTGGGCGTCAACCACATCGAGGGCCACATCTACTCCGTCTGGCTGACCGAGGCGGCGCCGGAGATTACCTTCCCCGTCCTCACGCTGGTGGTCAGCGGCGGGCACACCGAGCTCTATCTCATGCGCGACCACCTCGACTACGAGCATCTGGGCGGCACCATTGACGACGCGGCCGGCGAAGCGTTCGACAAGGTCGGCCGGCTGCTCGACCTCCCCTACCCGGGCGGGCCGGCAATCGACAGCGCCGCCCGCGAAGGGCGTCCGACCGCCTTTAACTTTCCCCGCGCCCTGATGGACAGTGTCTACGACTTCAGCTTCAGCGGCCTGAAGACGGCGGTGCTGCGCGAGGTCGAGCGCTACGACGCGGGCCGCCCGCCCGTCGCCGACCTCGCCGCCAGCTTTCAGGCTGCGGTAGTAGACGTGCTGGTCGAGAAGGCGGCCCGCGCTGCCGAGGAGTACGGGGTCACTGCCGTCCACGTCGTCGGCGGTGTCTCGGCCAACAGCGCCCTGCGGGAAGCCATGCACGAGCGGATCCCCCTGCCCGTGCGCTTCCCGCCGCCGGTGCTCTCCACCGACAACGCGGCGATGATCGCCGCCGCCGCCCACCACCATTTCCTGCGCGGCGCTCGCTCGGGCCTCGACCTGGAAGTGAGCCCCAGCCTGCAGCTGCGCTGAGGGGCAGCGAGCCATGACCACGAACGGCCGGCCCGCCACAGGTCAGGAGCGCATCGCCGCGGCCTTTGCGCGCGCGAAAGCCCGCCATGTCGCCGCGCTGATGCCCTACTACACGCTCGGCTATCCCGACCGCGAGACATCGCTGGCCGTGGTCGGCGCGATTGCCGGGGAGAGCGACCTGCTGGAGCTGGGCGTGCCGTTCAGCGACCCGCTGGCCGACGGCCCGACGATCCAGCATAGCACCCAGCAGGCCCTGGCGGTGGGCACGACCAGCGCCCGCTGCCTGGAGATGGTGGCAGAGCTGCGGCGACGGGGCGTGGAGACGCCGGTTCTGCTCATGGGCTACTACAACCCGATTCTGGCCTACGGCGAAGAAGCCTACGTGCGCGACGCGGCGTCGGCCGGGGCGGACGGCTTCATCGTGCCCGACCTGCCGGTGGAAGAAGCGGGCCCGCTGGAAGCGCTGGCGAGCGGGGCCGGGCTGGCCCTCGTCCATATGCTCGCCCCGACCAGCGATCCGCGCCGGGTCGCCACCGTCGCCAGTCGGGCGCGCGGTTTCATCTATATGGTCAGCCTGACCGGCGTCACCGGCGCCCAGGCCGGCCTGGACGAGCGGCTGCGGGAATTCGTCGCCGGGGTGCGCCGGCAGGCCAGCGTGCCGGTCGCCGTCGGTTTCGGCATCAAGACGCCAGAGCAGGCTGCGCAGGTCGGAAGCTTCGCCGATGGGGTCATCGTCGGCACCGCCCTGATCCGCGCCGTTGACCAGGCGCCGGATGATCCGGCTGGCGCCGCACGCGCCTACACGGCCGCCCTGCGCCGCGCACTCGCCGGCAGTCAGGCCCGATAACGGCAAATATACACTCCTCCTTTAAGGTAGAAGGCGTTCAGGAGTCGCCTGGCGCCAATCGTCCTGTGCAACGCCGGGTCGAATCAGCAGAAAGGAGTGTTCTATGGGCAACCGCCTGGCGAGAGAAACCAGCCCCTACCTGATCCAGCACGCCGGCAACCCGGTAGACTGGTACCCCTGGGGCGAAGAAGCGCTGGAAAAAGCGCGGGCCGAACAGAAACCGATCCTCCTGAGCATCGGCTACGCCGCCTGTCACTGGTGCCACGTGATGGCCCACGAGTCGTTTGAAGACGAGGAGACGGCCGGGCTCATGAACCGCTACTTCGTCAACGTCAAAGTCGATCGCGAGGAGCGGCCCGACCTCGACAGCATCTACATGAACGCCGTCGTCGCCCTCACCGGGCGCGGCGGCTGGCCGATGACGGTCTTCCTCACGCCGGATGGCCGGCCCTTTTACGGCGGCACCTATTTTCCGCGCGAGCCGCGCTACGGGATGCCCGGCTTCAAGCAGGTGCTGCGCAGCGTCGCTGATGCCTGGGAAAAACGCCGTGATGAGATCGTGGAGGATGCCGGCAAGGTGGGCCAGCATCTCGAACAGAGCCTGGCGCTGCAGGGCACGGCGGGCGCCCTGCGCCCCGAGCTGCTGGACACGGCCCTGCAGCGCATCCACGATAGCTTCGACGCTCGCCTGGGCGGTTTTGGCGGCGCGCCGAAGTTCCCGCCGTCCATGACCCTGGAGTTTCTGCTGCGCATGGTCCACGAGCGTGACGACCAGCACGCGCTCTTCATGGTCGAGCACACCCTGGAAAAGATGGCCTGCGGCGGCATCTACGACCAGCTTGGCGGCGGTTTTGCCCGCTACGCCACCGACGCCGCCTGGCTCGTGCCCCACTTCGAGAAGATGCTCTACGACAACGCCCTGCTCAGCCGGATCTACCTGTACGCCTGGCAGGTGACCGGCAAGCCGCTCTACCGGCGCATCGTCGAAGAGACGCTTGATTGGGTCGTGCGCGAGATGCGCCACGAGGCCGGCGGCTTCTACAGCAGCCTGGACGCCGACAGCGAGGGTGAAGAGGGCAAGTTCTACGTCTGGCGCCCGGAGGAAATCCGGCAAGCGCTGGACGATCCCCGGACGGCCGGGCTGTTCATGCGGACATACGACGTGACCGACAGTGGCAACTGGGAAGGTAAGAGCATCCTGCACCTGCCCCGCGAGCTGGAGGAGGTCGCCGCCGAGATGGAGATGGCGCCGGAGGAGGCGCGCGCCCGGTTGAAAGAAGCGCGGGAGACGCTGTATCAGGTACGCGCCCAACGCGTGTGGCCCGGCCTGGACGACAAAGTGCTCACCTCCTGGAACGGGCTGATGCTGCGCGCCTTCGCCGAAGCGGGCCGGGCGCTGCAGCGGGAGGATTACACGCAGGTCGCCATCGAGAACGCCCGCTTTCTCTACGAGACGATGCGCGACGAAAATGGCCGCCTCCGCCGCACCTGGAAGGCGGGCAGCGAGGCGCGGCTTAATGGCTATCTCGAAGACTACGCCTACCTCGCCGCCGGCCTGCTGGAGCTGTACCAGACCGTCTTCGACGAGCGGTGGTTTGCCTGGGCGCAGGAGCTGGCCGACCTGATGCTCGTCCATTTCCGGGACGAGGAAAACGGCGGCTTCTTTGACACCAGCGACGACCACGAGACGCTCATCCAGCGCCCCAAGGACGTGCAGGACAACGCCGTGCCCAGCGGCAACGCCATGGCGGCGCTCGTCCTCTACAAGCTGGCCCTCTACACCGGTCGCGAGCACTATGCGCAGGAGGCCGAGCGCATGACCGGCGGCATGGTCCAGTATATGGGCCGCTACCCGACCAGTTTCGCCCAGTGGCTCTGTGTCGCGGCGCTCATGCTCGGCGAGCCGCACGAAGTAGCCATTATCGGCCGGCCCGACGAGGCCGGGACTCGACCCATGCTCGACGTTCTGCAGGGGGCATACCGGCCGCACCAGGTTGTCGCCGTAGGCAGCGATGAGGAGAGCGCTATCCCCCTGCTGCGCGGCCGGCCGCAGATCGACAGCCGGGTGACCGCCTACGTCTGCCGCCAGTTCGTCTGCCGGCGCCCGGTCACCGAGCCGTCCGCGCTGCAGGCCCAGCTTGCCGGCGAGGCGGCCGTCTGACCGGCGCTTCCGCAACTCCGGCATACGCTCCACGTATAGCTAGCAGGAATTACATTGGAGGTGCAGCGATGAAGACAAATCGACTGAGACGGCAGAATGGCATCATCGCCGGCGTGTGCGGTGGTCTGGGCGCGTTTTTCGACATCAGTCCGTTCTGGTTCCGCCTGCTCTTCGTCATCCTTGCCCTGCCCGGCGGTTGGCCCGGCATCGTGCCCTACCTGATCTTCTGGCTGGTCATCCCGCGCAAGTAATGCGCCCCCTCCTTACGGCGTATGAGTCAGGGCTATAATGCATCCTTCGCCCGTATCTACGACCGGCGCTGGTCTGCCTTTGCCCGCCACGTCGCCCCACGGCTGCGGGCCTTCTATGAGGAGCAGCCGGCGCGGGACGCGAGCCGCGCTCTGCTCGACGTAGGCTGCGGCGCCGGCCATCTCGCGGCGGACTTCCTCCAGGCCGGCTATACGGTGACCGGGCTCGACCTCTCGGCGGCCATGCTGGAGCATGCGCGCCGGCGTTGTGCGCCGTTCGTCGAGTCGGAGCAGGCGCGCTTCGTTGAGGCCGATGCGGCGCGTTTTTTCGTGGACGGCCGGTACGGTCTGGTTGTCTCTACCTTCGACATGCTGAACCACCTGCCCGACCTGGCGGCTTTGCGCGGCGCTTTCGACAGCGTGGTTCGGGTACTGGCGCCGGGCGGTCTCTTCATCTTCGACCTGAACACGGCAAAGGGCCTGGCGGAGCGCTGGACGGGAATCGGCGTAGAGGATAGCGAAGAGCTGTTCATGCTGAACCGGGGCGTCTACCTGCCGGAGGAGCGGCGCGCCTATACGAGCATCACCGGCTTCGTGCGCAACGAACAGGGTAGCTACGACCGCTTCAGCCAGACAGTCTATAACACGGCCTTTGATGTGTGTGACGTGCTCTCCGGCTTACGCGAAGCAGGCTGGCCGGATGCCTACGCGGCTGTTCTGGACCGCCTGGACACGCCGTTGGAGGAGCCAGAAGCGGCGCCGCGCGTCTTCGTCGTCGCCCGCCTGCCCTGAGCGCTAGAGCAGCGTTACGTGGCGCGAGTTGCGCAGAATAGCCGCCTGCCAGGGGAGAAGAATATCGCCCGGCCCTTTCGGGTACATCAGATTGGCCTTATCCTTGCTATGCCAGAGGCCGCAGGCATGGGCCACCTCATGGGCTATCAGTCGGTAGCGCGCGCGGGGCAGCATCCGCGCCTCGATCGTCACGTAATTGGTCAGCGGCCCCAGCGAGCAGCCCCCCTTGTTGGAGATGTCGCGCACCACGAAGACCGTTACCGGCGCGCCGTATCCTGAGATCCGTCCCCGGTCGCGTGCCTCGTGGCGGCGGAAGAATTCGCCCGCGGTGTCAAAATCCTCCTGCCACGCCCCATCGTCACAATGCACGTCCAGCGCGGGCGCGGGCTCATCCAGGGTGACGACCATCGTACCGGCCGGGATCAGGCGAACCCGGGCCTGTTCCATAAAGATGCGCTGCGCCTCCAGGAAGCTGGGGATAACGGCCTCGTCGGGAGCCAGCGCCTTGCCTTCCTCATCGCGCAGAATGACCACGCGCAGCAGCAGCTTCTTATAGGGCCGCACGCCCGCGAACCCCGCCGCCGTATCGACCAGTCCGGGAACGCGGTTCGCCGCTTCCCGGAGCACGTTCAGACTCTGTGCGACGGCCCCACCCAGCATTTGTCTCCTCGTCGGCATCGTTCCCTCCTCCACTTCCTGCACGTCTGCACGATAGCCCTGATTGTACGCCCGCCCGGCCTCCAGGCAACAAAAAAGGCCGTCGCCTCACCGGCAACAGCCCTTTCGTCAGGTGACCCCGGCAGGACTCGAACCTGCAACCAAGGCATTAAGAGTGCCCTGCTCTGCCAATTGAGCTACGGAGCCCCGCAAACCCGTTTATTATAGCCGCCTGACCGGAGACGTCAACTCCCGTCAGCTTCCGTTAAGCAAGCCGGCCGCTTATATCCAGTGCCGGCACAGCCAGTCAATCGAAGGCTGCAGCTCGACGCGCTCGGCCACCTGGATCAACTCGCGCCGGTAGCGCCAGCCGTCCATGCTGATCGGCCGGGGCAGCTCCGGCGAGAGCCGGTGGTATCGCTC
>JAAYYY010000712.1 GCA_012515125.1 Chloroflexota bacterium | reverse complement strand
TGGTTCGCGGCAACCATCGACGCGGGCGCGCCCCGCGCCCTGGCTATCGCGCCGCTGGCGCCGCCGGTCCTCCTGCTGAACCAGCTTCCAGCGCTGGGGCGGCGTATCTGGCCCCTCGTCCGGCGGGCGCTGCGGATCAGCTTCAGCCGCCTGCCGCAGCGAATGGACGAGTGGCACGCCTACGAGCTGGCGTGGACGGGCCAGGGCTGTATCTTCCGGGTAGACGGCGGCCCGGTCTTGCAGACAACACACAGCCCGCGCGGCCCGCTTGGTTTTGTGGCCTGGATCGACAACCAGTACATGGTGGCGACGCCGGCCGGCCGCTTCCGCTGGGGCGTCGAGCCCGTTCTGAAGCCGCAATCGCTGACCCTGCGCGGCCTGCGTCTGGAGGGGGCGTGAGATTATTAGCAGGGCGTCAGTGCAGCCCACTATTTTTGACAAGGGGCGGGGCGCATGTTATACTCCGACCCCGGTCGAGATCCCGCGCGAGGGACGGGCTGCGTCCCGTTGGAGCAGAACGCCGGTCCAGGAGGGATGGCCGAGTGGACGAAGGCAACGGTCTTGAAAACCGTAGTGGGCGTGAGCTCACCGGGGGTTCGAATCCCTCTCCCTCCGCCTTAAGAACCTAGATCGACTGGTACCGGGGAGGTGCCAGAGTGGACGATTGGGGCCGCCTGCTAAGCGGTTAACGGTGTAAAAGCCGTTCAAGGGTTCGAATCCCTTCCTCCCCGCTCTCAGGTCAACCTCGCTGGTGCGCAGCCGGAGTTGTCCTGAACAATTGAAGAATTGCGCCCTTAGCTCAGTGGAATAGAGCGTCTGGCTACGAACCAGAAGGTCGGGAGTTCGAGTCTCTCAGGGCGCGCTGTCGAGAAGCGATCCGCAGCCGGGTCGCTTTTTGTCTTATCTGGCAACTTTGACTATCCTCACGACACTATTTCTGACGCATAGGAGAACTCAATGACGCAAATCGCACAGCCTACCGGCAAGCTGGGTGTCCTGATCCCCGGGCTCGGCGCGGTAGGCACGACGTTTATTGCCGGCGTTCTGAATATCCGCCGGGGTCTCGCGGCGCCGATCGGCAGCCTGACCCAGATGGGCACGATCCGTCTGGGCAAGCGGACGGAGGGGCGCTCGCCCTTGATCCGCGATTTTGTCCCGCTGGCCGGCCTCGACGATCTGGTTTTCGGCGCGTGGGACATCTTCGAAGACAACGCCTACGAGGCGGCCAAGTCAGCCGCCGTTCTGGGGGACGAGCACCTCGACGGCGTGCGCGAGGAGCTGGAGGCGATCCGGCCGA
Organism: Chloroflexota bacterium; assembly: GCA_012515125.1. Taxonomy (GTDB): domain Bacteria; phylum Chloroflexota; class Anaerolineae; order Promineifilales; family Promineifilaceae; genus JAAYYY01. The sequence goes on along the minus strand of JAAYYY010000712.1, from coordinate 5,581 downwards.
TGAAGGCGGTCTTCAGCCACGAGTACGTGAAGCGCCTCGACGGCCCGCACGTCAAGAGCGGCGCGAACAAGATGGAGCTGGCCGAACAGCTCCGCCAGGACATTCGCGACTTCAAGGCCGCCAACGGCGTCGAGCGGATGGTCATGATCTGGTGCGGCAGCACGGAGATATACCTGCAGCGCGCCGAGGCTCACGCGACCGTGGAGGCGTTTGAGGAAGGGCTGCGCAACAACAGCCCGGACATTGCGCCGAGCATGATCTACGCCTATGCCGCGTTGATGGAAGGGGTGCCCTACGTCAACGGCGCTCCCAACCTCTCCGTGGATATCCCGGCGCTGATTTCCCTGGCGAACGAGCGCAACGTCCCCATCGCCGGCAAGGATTACAAGACGGGCCAGACGCTGATGAAGACGATTCTCGCGCCGGGGCTGAAAGCGCGCCTGCTGGGCCTGAACGGCTGGTTTTCCACCAACATCCTCGGCAACCGTGACGGCGAGGTACTGGACGATCCCGCGAGCTTCCGCACGAAGGAAGAGAGCAAGCTCGGCGTGCTCGACTACATCCTGCAGCCGCACCTCTACCCGGAGCTGTATGGCGGCTTCTACCACAAGGTGCGCATCAACTACTACCCGCCGCGCGGCGACAACAAGGAAGGCTGGGACAACATCGACATCTTCGGCTGGCTCGGCTATCCGATGCAGATCAAGGTCGATTTCCTCTGCCGGGATAGCATTCTGGCGGCGCCCATCGTGTTGGATCTGGCATTGTTCATGGATCTGGCCCAGCGCGCCGGCATGCGCGGCATCCAGGAGTGGCTCAGCTTCTACTTCAAGAGCCCGATGACCGCCCCCGAGCTTTATCCCGAACACGACCTCTTTATCCAGCTGACGAAGCTGAAGAACAACCTGCGCCATCTGATGGGTGAGGAGCTGATCACGCATCTCGGCGTGGAGTATTACGAGTAGCGCCGATGCGGACCCCGGCCGGAAAAGAGTGTCGCTTCTATTACGCCAACTTCCATCGCGGGCACAACGAGCAGGAGTGCCGGCTGATCGACGCCAACCCGCGCTCGCCGCGCTGGCACCCCGACGACTGCTTCAAATGCCCCGTGCCGGATATCCTGGCAGCCAACAGCAATCCCAATATGGTGCTGGAGGCGACCGTTCGAAAGGGTATTCTGGGCATGGGGCGGCGCGTAGAAGTGAAGGCTTTTTGCAGCCGGCACCTGATCGACATCGAGGAACCGCGCGTAGGCTGCCGGCTGTGCGCCCTGGAGCGCCCCGGCATCCAGCAGCTCTTTGACAATGAACGTTAAGACCCTGCTCTTCGACCTCGACGATACCCTGCTGGGTAACGACATGGACATCTTCCTGCCGCGCTACTTCGACCTTCTGGGCGAATACGGACGGCCCCTCTTCGGCGACTCTGAGAACCTGCTGCGCGAGCTGCTGCGCGGCACGCAGGCGATGATCCGCAACGAGGACAGGAGCCTGAGCAACCGCGAGGTGTTCTGGCGCGTCTTTGCCGAGCGGACCGGGCTCGACCAGAGCGAGGCGGAGGCTTACTTCAATCGCTTCTACGACGAGCAGTTCCCCTCGCTGCAGGAGGTCACGGAGCTGCGGCCCTGGGCGGCGCGCACCGTCCGCCGGGCGCTGTCGGAAGGGTATCAGGTCGTGGTGGCGACCAATCCGCTTTTCCCGCTGCGGGCCATCGAGCACCGCCTGGCGTGGGCGGGCCTGCCGGTCGAGGAGCACGATTTTGCCCTGGTCACCAGCTACGAGAACATGCACGCGACCAAGCCCAACCCTGCCTATTACGAGGAGATCCTGGAGCAGGTCGGCGCGGAGCCGGAGAGCACGCTGATGGCGGGCGACGACTGGAAAAACGACGTGCTCCCGGCGGCGTCCCTGGGGATGCACGTCTACTGGATCACGGCCGGCGACGCCGAGCCGCCTGAACCGGGCGTAGTCGCCGGCGCCGGCACGCTGGAGCAGTTCTACACCTGGTTCTTCGGCGAGCCGGAGCAGGGCACAGACAGGGCTTCTGCCGACGACTGATGCAGGTTAACGATCCGGTCTCGGTCCTTCTGGAGAAGCTGGCGGCCTTTTCGGCGTGGCTGCAGCAACGACTGTCAGCGCCGGATGTCGATTGGTGCTGCAAGCCGGCCGAAGGGGAATGGTGCCTCACCGAGGTGATGTGCCACCTGCGCGACGTCGAGCTTGAGGTGCATCAGCCGCGCTTTGAGGCGATTCTGTCCAACCCCGGCGCCTTTCTGCCCGGCGCCGTGGCCGACGAGTGGGTGGAGGAGCGGGCTTACTTCCGGCAACATGGGCCGACGGCCCTCGCCCAGTTTCTGGCGGCGCGGGCGGAGACGATGGCTCTCCTGCCGCCACACGACTCTGACCTGTGGCAGCGGCAGGGGGAGCACTCTTTCTTTGGCCCGACCACGATGCACGAGCTGCTCAATCTCGCCGTCCAGCACGACCAGGCGCACCGGGAGCAGGTCGAGAAGCTGCTGGACGGGGCCGGAGACGAGATGCACCCGGAGGCGTATTGACTGATCCGGCTGTACAGGCCTGACAGGTCGCTATGACCCGTCAGGCCTCCACTACTGCGGCTCGAGCATCGGCACAGAGGCGAAATCGCCGGCGGTGAGGTCGGGTTGGGGCGTCTGTACCGGCGCGAACTCACTCAGCCAGGCTTCCTGCTGCCCCTCTTCCGGCCAGACCAGATCGATGACGCGCGTGTGGTTCGTGCTTCCGGCCGGGGCGCCGCCAAAACGCCACTGCTCGGCGGCCGGCTGCACGTCTCGCACGCGCATGACGCCTGAGGCCGGGAAGCCTTCCTGACCCAGGACGACGGCGGCGTAACGCCACGCCTCGGGATTGTCGCCGAGGATCGCCCTGGGGACGCGAATCGTTACCTTCTGCTGGCCCGGGTCGGCGAGCAGGAAGATCTCGCTGGCGGCGGCTACCTGTTCGGGCGACCCTTCCTCGCCGGGGACGAAGACGCCGGAAGTCCAGCCTTCGGCGGTGATCGCGTAGTCCCAGGCGAACGCCTCGTCTACAGCCAGGTTGCGGCCGGGCAGCATGGCCCGCCCGCCGCCGTTCCCCTGGTCGATGTAGATGTCGAAGGTCTGGACGGAGAGGCCGCTGCTGCTGCCCCACGGGTTGTCTACCGGGCCGGCCATCGTGAACTTGAAGACGATGTTTTCGTCGTCGTAGCCGACCTGGAAGTTGAGGATGTCGAAGTTGCCGGCGCTGAAGACGGCGTCCTGCGGGTAGGTGTAGCTACCCGGCCCGTGGTCGTCGCCGGCCGGGTCGTTCACGTCGAGCACCAGGGTCAGGTTGCCCAGGTCGGGGACGAGCAGCACGCCGGGCCCGCCGGCCGGGACCCGCTCCGAATCGGCGAAGGTCTGCTCTTCGCCGGCCCCAATCGCCTCTGCGAAGACGAGCCGCATGGAGATGCGGTCGCCCACGTCGGCGTTGCCGAGCAGCTCCAGCGGCGCGGCAAGCTCGATATTCCCATCGGCCGCGGCGACCGTTTCCAGAGGCGTGCCCTCGGCCTGCCAGCCGTCGCCGGCCGTCGTGAATAGGGTTGCCTGCAGCGCGCCGCCGGCGAGGGCGATTTCGATCTGCCGGTTGGCCGGGAAGCCTAGCAGCGTGCCGCCGTCGCTGAAGTTCACGGCCGGTTCCTGGCCGGGCACGCTGGCATATAGCTCGACGTTGCCCCGCTGCAGAAGCTCCTGGGCCGGCGCCAGCAGCGCGATGCTGGCGTAGAAGTTAGCGCCGTCGAAGCCGTAGTGGATGCTCTCGAAGGCGGGCGTTGCGGCGGCCATCACGCCGCCTTCGGCCAGGTAGAGCCCGGCGCCTTCCCATTCAGCCTCGTCGAACGCGCCGTCGATGGTTGGCGCGACCAGCGCAGTAAGCGGCTGGTTGGCATCAACCGGCTGCTGGGGGATGATCGGCACGTCCAGATAGGCCGGCGGCTCCAGCTCCAGGGCGAGGTAGACGCCTTTAAGGGTGTTGCGGAACTGCTCGTCAAAGCTTTCGTCGTTGCCGGAGTTCTGGTCGGAGCCGTACCACCAGAACCAATCTGACCCTTCGGCGATGTACATGAGGGTCTGGGCCTCTTCGAGCGCTTCGGGTGAGGGCGGCAATTTGGCCTCGACCAGATAGGGCTGCAGGAATTCGCGCACGTTACGCAGGTAGTCCCAGGCGCGGTTTTCTTCGCTTTCGCCAATCCAGGTGGAAAAGTCGTGGTTGATCCACGAGCCGGCCCACAGGTCCTCTATCAACGGCATGTCGGGGTTCATCGCCAGGAATTCGGAAGGGGTCACGGTCTGGATGAGCGGGTCGTCGCTCAGCTTCTGGTACAGGCTGTGCAGGAACTCCTTGCCGTCGTTCTCATAGTGCTCCCACGCATTTTCGCCGTCGAGGATCACCGAGACGAGGTGCGGCCCCTCGGCGCCGCTTGCCAGAAGCTGCTCGCGGATGGCGTGGATGCGGTTCATGAAGTCGGTTGCGGCGGCCTCTCCGGGCAGGCCAGAGTAAGTGAAGCCCACCTTGTCGGAGATGACGATGTCGCGGAAGACCATCGCCACCGGCCCGCCGCGCCGGCCCTGCACCTGATAGGGGCGGTAGAGCCGGTCGGCCTCGCGCACTGTCTCGTTGCCGTCGCGGGTGAAGCTCTGCATGCCCAGGCTCTGCGCCAGCACGCCCTCGTCGGAAGCCATCCACTGGATGCCGTTCTGGGCGACCATGGTGACGATCTCCTGGGAGACAGAGCCTTCTGCGGGCCACATGCCGCGCGGCGGCTGGCCGAAATGCTCCTCGTAGAGCTGCACGCCCAGCTCTACCTGCCGCTGGGCGTCCTGCCCGTAGACGAAGGGCGGCGCGGGCAGGTCAGCGTCGGGCAGCGCCACACGCGCCAGATCGCTGTTGACCAGGAGCGGCAGGATGGGGTGGGCGAAGGGCGTCATCGTCACTTCGATCTGCCCTGCATCCTGCAGGCGGCGGTGGATAGGGATCACTTCCTCGATCAGCCGCAGGTGTTCGGCGAAGAGGATCGCCTTGTCTTCCTCGGCGAAGTCGCGCCCCTTTTCGACCAGACCGGCAAGCGGCTCCTCGGCCAGCCAGTCCGGGTCCACCCAGGCGAGGTTGAACAGCACCTGCAGGTCGCGGAAGTCCTGCTCGGTGTAGGCTTCCAGCGGATTCTCGCTGGTGTCGCGCAGCTGTTGCAGCTCGCGGTAGCGAGGGAAGCGCTCGATGATGCGGGGGTTGGTATCGAAGAAGCGGTCGAGGATGAACTGCTTCTGTTCGCCGGTCAGCTCGCCCGCGGGGATCTCCGCGTAGACCCAGTAGAGGTCCTTGTTGCCCGCCGCGAGATCGTCAAGCTGGCGAATCAGGCTGGGCGTCAGGTTGAACGTGGCGTGAATGTCGGGGTAGGATTCCAGGATCGCCGCCATATCGACGTAGTCTTTGGTGGCGTGGACGCGCACCCACGGCCGATTATAGATGCCAGTTTCCGGGTCCTGGTAGTAGACCGGCTGGTGCTGGTGCCAGATGATCGCCAGATATAG
>JAAYYY010000711.1 GCA_012515125.1 Chloroflexota bacterium | reverse complement strand
CGGTGCCCATGACGTTGCGGATAGCTCCGGCAGCCTTTGCCCGGTATGCCGGGTTGCCGGTGCGGGCGTAGACCAGGGCCACGGCCAGCGTCTGCACGTCGTGGTAGCTGGTATAGCCGGCGATATTAGGCTCGTCCAGCTCTCCGACAGCCGTATCGAGAACGGCCTGCCAGGCTCCCCCCGACATCGGCAGAAGGGCCAGCTCTTCGGCCGAGATCCAGATGCCACGGGGAGCCGCCGGCAGGGTCCGGCCGGGCGGCGTCGGCGTTGCCGTGGGCGTCACGATTGGCGGGAAGAAGATGAAGGGGGTCGGCGGAACGGGAGAGGGGGTCGCGGTGGGCAGCCCGCCTACAGGCGCATACGAAGTTACCGCCGTAGCAGGTGGTGTGTCTGGGCCTGTGCGGCAGCCAGCCAAAAACAAAGCCAGCAGCAGGGCGGCCACGAACAGGCGCGACAGGGGCCTACCGTTCACTTGCGGACGGTCCAGACCGGGCTGAGTTGGCACATTACGTTCCAGTATACGGCTTTTGGGCAGGCAGCCAAAGGCCGGTCGCAGGACCCATTTCACCGCTCCGCTTCCCACCAGATCTGCCGGCCGTCGGTGATTAGCTCGATGTTGCCCAGCTCGTCGGTGCGCAGAGCGGCGGCGCCAACGCTGGCCACGCGCTGGAGCAGCTCCGGATGGGGGTGACCGGAAGGATTGCCCTCGCCACAGGAGATGACCACAACCTGCGGCCTCACCGCCTCCAGAAAGAAGGCGTTGCCGGAGGTACGGGCACCGTGATGGCCGGCTTTCCAGACGGTTGAGGCCAGCGGCAGGCCGCCGGAAAGCATCGCTTCTTCAGCAGCCAGCTCGCCATCGCCGGTGAGCAGCAGGCTGAAGTCGCCATAGGTAAGGCGCAGGGCCAGCGAGCTATCGTTGTCGCTGCTGCCCGCCTCGCCGCAATAGAGCACCTGCATCTCGACGCCCTCGTCCAGATGGATGACCTGTCCCGTCTGACCGGCGAGCACGGGCACCTCCTCGCGCGTGGCGGCCTCCAGCAGCGCGGCGTAGGCCGGATGGCCGTCCGCCAGGGCGCCGTTGGTCAGGAGCCACTCGACCCGATAACGGTCGAATAGCTCTGGCAGGCCGGCGACGTGGTCCGTATCCGGATGAGTGGCGACCACCAGGTCCAGGCGGCGGCTGGCGTAGGGCAGCAGCCGGCCAAGATGACTGTTCAGGAGGCTTGGATGCTGCCCGCCGTCCACGAGGATGCGCCGGCCGTTGGGCGTGCGGATCAGCGTGGCGTCGCCTTGACCGACGTCGAGGAAGGAGACGTGCAGGCGGCCGTCGGGCCGCGTCTCTGCCCACTGCCAGACGAAGAGGGCAAGGACGAGAGAGGCGGTCAGGGCCAGGGCCGGCGCCTGCCGGCGGGCAACGGCGAGAACCCGGCGCGGCCCGCGCATCGCCGTCCAGGTGAGTAGAGCAATCAGCGCGTAACTGGCGGCGACGCCTGCCGGCGCGAGTGTTACACGGATGGCGGCAAAAGGCAGGGCGGCGAACCATTCGACAACGGCAATCGTATACGTGAGAAAGAACCAGGCCGGGAGGATCAGGAGCCGGCCGAGGGGCAGCCAGAGCAGGCCCGCCGCCGTCGCCAGCCCGCCCCAGATCATGATGCCCGGCTGGGCCGGCAGGATCAGCAGGTTCGCCAGCGGGCTGACCAGCGAGAGCTGCCGGAAGTGGTAGAGCAGGAGCGGTAGGGTGAGTAGCTGCGCCGCCAGTGTAACCAATAGCCCGTCGGCGAGCAGCCGGGCCAACCGTCTGGCCCGCCCCTCGTCGGTCCAGCGGCTCAGAATGGCCTGCGCGCGGCGGCTGAGCGGCTCGACGTAGAGGAGAATGCCCAGTGTGGCGGCGAAACTAAGCTGGAAGCCGGCGTCCCAGAGCGCTGCCGGGCGCAGCAGGGTCATGGCGAAGGCTGCGAGGCAGAGGGAAGCGTAAGTGTAGAGCGTGCGGCCAAGCCAGCGACCGGCAAAGAGGGTGATGCCGCCCATGATCGCCGCCCGCACCACCGAGGGGTCGGCGCCGACGAGCAGCGTGTAAAGGGCGATTGTGGCTACCGCGATCCACACAGTCCAGCGTGGGCCTGCAAGCGGGACGGCAAGGCGCAGCAGCAGGCCGGCGAGCAGGGCAATGTTGAAGCCGGAGATGGCGATGATGTGCGACGTTCCGCTAAGGCGGAAGGCGGCGTCCAGAGGGACAGGCAACCCGCTGTCGTCGCCGAGCAGGATGCCGCGCAGTAGGGCGCCCTGCGGCTCGGGCAGGAGCTTCTGGAGGACGGCTCCCGCCCGGTCGCGCAGCCGGTAGAGGACGTGGTAGAGGGGATGCGGCGCCGGGCCGGCGGCCTCTTCGAGTGCCGGGAAGGGCAGCTCGCTATAGATCTCGCGGCGCGCCAGGTAAGCGCGGTAGTCGAAATCTGCCTCATTGCGGGGCGTCTCCAGCCGCCCTGTCGCCGTCAGCCACGCGCCATACTGCAGCCCGGCAAAACGAGGCGCGGTGAGCTGCACGAGGCCGCCGGCGGGCGAGAGGGACGACCCAGGCGGGGAGGCAAGGCCGGAGACTTCGAGGACGGCGCGGACGGCGCGGTCGGAGACGTGCGGCGGAGCGATAATCTGCCCGTAGAGCGTAACCTCGCCGCCGTCGTTGTAGTGGACGACGTGACCCGGTCCTGGCTCGCGCTGGCTCAGCTGATAGCGGGCCGCGCCCCAGAGCGCGCCGGCCAGGACGACGAAGACGAGGAAGGCGCGCGTGCGCCGGGCCACGAAGGCGAGGACGGAAGCCAGGAGACCGGCCAGCGCCCAGACGTGTACCGCCAGGCTCACCTGCGCCGCCGCTCCCAACCCTGCGAGCCACCCGAGAATGAACGCGACAACGGCCATCGGCTACCAGTGTAGCCGATCTGGGGCGCGCAGTGAAGATGACCGTTACCTCAATCAGGACGGCAGGAGTTGTTGCCTATCCTCTATGAGAAATGTCCACAATATAATATAGTATAGATTGCGCACTTTCGGCGCCGCTCTCGCTGCGTCACCGTTCCTTCAGACATTCACGGTGATGTCGAGACGCTTGTGAAAGGATCAGGACTCTCGTTTCTCTGCCAAAGGAGAATCGAACGTGATGCTTCCAGATTACTGGCTGCAGCGCCCAGCCATGGAGATCGACTCGCAGGCACGCTCTCAGTTCGACCAGTTGTTGGCCACGTTGAATCATGCCGGGACAAACACCTGGATCGATTATCGCTTTCCGGTCCCCAAATGGCAGTTCCTCTGTTATCTGGCCGACCAGCATGGCGTCATCTTGCATGGTACAGGCGACCCGCACATTGAGCTTTTCGAGCCGCGCCCGTCGAACGACCTGAGTGAGTTTGGCGCTCAGACCGCCGTCTATGCCGCCGGGGACGGCCTGTGGGCGATGTTCTTTGCCATTGTGGATCGGGCGCGCTACGAGATGGGAACCAGCAACGCCTGTATCCGTCTGGTGGATGAAACGGGACAGGTCGGCGAGCCGCGCTACGTCTTCTCCATCAGCCAGTCGGCGCTGCGCGAACAACCGTGGCGAAAAGGGATGGTCTACCTGCTTCCCGGAGAAACGTTTGTCCGCCAGCCTTCTTTCCGGTTCGGCCCCTACGAGGTGCGCGTGCCGCAACTGGCCAGTCTGGTGCCGGTCAGACCGCTCGCACGGCTGGAAGTCGCCCCTGAAGATTTCCCTTTCCTCAACGATATCCGTGGATTGGATGACAACAGGTTTGAGGAGTACGGGCAGGCGATGCAGACGGGCGCACCCTGGCCCGACTGAGGCAACGATACAGCTCCGGCGCCATCCAGACGTCCGCGACCTAAGTCATCTGCGAAAATCGGCCGGAATCTGTTACAATACGCTCTGCTCGGGGCGTAGAACGCGCCGCCGGGCCGGTAGTTTCATACGGTAGAAGATGAAGTTGGATATGCAAGCAGACGACATATCAGTGCTGGCAGTGGACGATAGCCCGGAGACGCTGTTTATCGTCGAGCACACACTGCGCCGTCATGGCTTCCGGGTGAAGTGCGCGGAATCGGGCGAGGCGGCGCTGTCTCTCCTGGAGGAGGAAGGGCTGCCGCATCTCGCCGTCGTGGACCTGCATATGCCTCCGGGCATGAACGGCTTTGACTTCTGCGAACAACTAGGCCGCTTCAGCGACGTCCCGGTGATCATGCTTACTGCCATACACGAGGAATCGACGGTCGTGCGGGCTATTCGCCAGTACGCCGAAGACTACATGATCAAGCCGTTCAATCCGAGCGAGCTGGCGGCGCGGGCCGGGCGCGTGCTGCGGCGCGTGGGCCAGT
>JAAYYY010000710.1 GCA_012515125.1 Chloroflexota bacterium | reverse complement strand
CGGTGCCCATGACGTTGCGGATAGCTCCGGCAGCCTTTGCCCGGTATGCCGGGTTGCCGGTGCGGGCGTAGACCAGGGCCACGGCCAGCGTCTGCACGTCGTGGTAGCTGGTATAGCCGGCGATATTGGGCTCGTCCAGCTCCCCAACAGCCGTATCGAGAACGGCCTGCCAGGCCTCCCCCGACATCGGCAGGAGGGCCAGCTCTTCGGCCGAGATCCAGATGCCACGGGGAGCCGCCGGCACGGTCCGCCCGGGCGGCGTCGGCGTTGCCGTGGGCGTCACGATTGGCGGGAAGAAGATGAAGGGGGTCGGCGGAACGGGAGAGGGGGTCGCGGTGGGCAGCCCGGCGACAGGCGCAAACGAAGTTACCGCCGCAGCAGGTGGTGTGTCCGGGCCTGTGCGGCAGCCGGCCAAAAACAAGGCCAGCAGCAGGGCGGCCACGAACAGGCGCGATAGGGGCCTGCATCTCACTTGCGGACGGTCCAGACCGGGCTGAGTTGGCACATTACGTTCCAGTATACGGCTTGTGAGCAGGCAGCCAAAGGCCGTTCGCGGGACCCATTTCACCGCTCCGCTTCCCACCAGATCTGCCGGCCGTCGGTGATTAGCTCGATGGTGCCCAGCTCGTCGGTGCGCAGAGCGGCGGCGCCAACGCCGGCCACGCGCTGGAGCAGCTCCGGATGGGGGTGACCGGAAGAATTGCCCTCGCCACAGGAGATGACCACAACCTGCGGTCTCACCGCCTCCAGAAAGAAGGCGTTGCCGGAGGTACGGGCGCCGTGATGGCCGGCTTTCCAGACGGTTGAGGTGAGCGGCAGGCTGCCGGAAACCATCGCTTCTTCAGCAGCCAGCTCGCCATCGCCGGTGAGCAGCAGGCTGAAGTCGCCATAGGTGAGGCGCAGGGCCAGCGAGCTATCGTTGTCGCTGCTGCCCGCCTCGCCGCAATAGAGCACCTGCATCTCGACACCCTCGTCCAGATGGATGACCTGTCCCGTCTGACCGGCGAGCACGGGCACCTCCTCGCGCGTGGCGGCCTCCAGCAGCGCAGCGTAGGCCGGGTGGCCGTCCGCCAGGGCGCCGTTGGTCAGGAGCCGTTCGACGCGATAACGGTCGAATAGCTCTGGCAGGCCGGCGACGTGGTCCGTATCCGGATGAGTGGCGACCACCAGGTCCAGGCGGCGGCTGGCGTAGGGCAGCAGCCGGCCGAGGTGGCTGTTCAGGAGGCTGGGATGCTGCCCGCCGTCCACGAGGATGCGCCGGCCGTTGGGCGTGCGGATCAGCGTGGCGTCGCCCTGACCGACGTCGAGGAAGGAGACGTGCAGGCGGCCGTCGGGCCGCGTCTCTGCCCACTGCCAGACGAAGAGGGCAAGGACGAGGGAGGCGGTGAGGGCCAGGGCCGGCGCCTGCCGGCGGGCAACGGCGAAAACCCGGCGCGGCCCGCGTATTGCCGTCCAGGTGAGCAGAGCAATCAGCGCGTAACTGGCGGCGACGCCTGCCGGCGCGAGCGTTACACGGATGGCGGCAAAAGGCAGTGCGGCGAACCATTCGACAACGGCAATCGTATACGTGAGAAAGAACCAGGCCGGGAGGACCAGGAGCCGGCCGAGAGGCAGCCAGAGCAGGCCCGCCGCCGTTGCCAACCCGCCCCAGATCATGATGCCTGGCTGGGCCGGCAGGATGAGCAGGTTCGCCAGCGGGCTGACCAGCGAGAGCTGCCGGAAGTGGTAAAGCAGGAGCGGGAGAGTGAGTAGCTGTGCCGCCAGTGTAACCAATAGCCCGTCGGCGAGCAGCCGGGCCAACCGTCTGGCCCGCCCCTCGTCGGTCCAGCGGCCCAGAACAGCCAGCACGCGGCGGCTGAGTGGCTCGACGTAGAGGAGAATGCCCAGTGTGGCGGCGAAACTAAGCTGGAAGCCGGCGTCCCAGAGGGCGGCTGGGCGCAGCAGGGTCATGGCGAAGGCTGCGAGGCAGAGGGAAGCGTAGGCGTAGAGCGTGCGGCCAAGCCAGCGCCCGGCGAAGAGAGTGATGCCGCCCATGATCGCCGCCCGCACCACGGAGGGGTCGGCGCCGACGAGCAGCGTGTAGAGAGCGATTGTGACCACCGCGATCCACACAGTCCAGCGTGGGCCTGCAAGCGGGACGGCAAGGCGCAGCAGCAGGCCGGCGAGCAGGGCAATGTTGAAGCCGGAGATGGCGATGATGTGCGATGTTCCGCTAAGGCGGAAGGCGGCGTCCAGAGGGACAGGCAACCCGCTGTCGTCGCCGAGCAGGATGCCGCGCAGCAGGGCGGCCTGCGGCTCGGGCAGGAGCTTCTGGAGGACGGCTCCCGCCCGGTCGCGCAGCCGGTAGAGGGCGTGGTAGAGGGGATGCGGGGCTGGACCGGCGGCCTCTTCGAGAGCCGGGAAGGGCAGCTCGCTATAGATCTCTCGGCGCGCCAGGTAAGCGCGGTAGTCGAAATCCCCCTCGTTGCGGGGCGTCTCCAGCCGCCCTGTCGCCGTCAGCCACGCGCCATACTGCAGCCCGGCGAAGCGGGGCGCTGTGAGCTGCACGAGGCCGCCGGCGGGCGATGGGGACGAACCAGGCGGGGAGGCAAGGGTGGAGACTTCGAGGACGGCGCGGATGGAGCGGTCGTAGACGCGCGGCGGGGCGACGATCTGCCCGTAGAGCGCGACCTCGCCGACGTCGTTATAGTGGACGACGTGACCCGGTCCTGGCTCGCGCTGGCTTAGCTGGTAGCGGGCCGCGCCCCAGAGCGCGCCGGCCAGGGCGACGAAGACGAGGAAGGCGCGCGTGCGTCGGGCCAGGAAGGTGAGGACGGAAGCCAGGAGACCGGCCAGCGCCCAGACGTGTGCCGCCAGGCTCACCTGCGCCGCCGCTCCCAACCCTGCCAGCCACCCGAGAATGAACGCGACAACGGCCATCGGCTACCAGTGTAGCCGATCTGGGGCGCGCAGTGAAGATGACCGTTACCCCAATCAGGACGGCAGGAGTTGTTGCCTATGCTCTATGAGAAATGTCCACAATATAATATAGTATGGGCAGTGTACTTTCGGCGCCGCTCTCGTAGCGTCACCGTTCCTTCAGACATTCACGGTGATGTCGAGCCGCTTGTGAAAGGATCAGGACTCTCGTTTCTCTGCCAAAGGAGAATCGAACATGATGCTTCCAGATTACTGGCTGCAGCGTCCAGCCATGGAGATCGACCTGCAGACACGCTCGCACTTCGACGAGTTGTTTGCCGCGTTGAATCATGCCGGGACAAATACCTGGATCGATTATCGCTTTCCGGTCCCCAAATGGCAGTTCCTCTGTTATCTGGCCGACCAGCATGGCGTCATCTTGCATGGTACGGGCGACCCGCACATTGAGCTTTTCGAGCCACGCCCGTCGAACGACCTGAGTGAGTTTGGCGCTCAGACCGCCGTCTATGCTGCCGGGGACGGTCTGTGGGCGATGTTCTTTGCCATTCTGGATCGGGCGCGCTACGAGATGGGAACCAGCAACGCCTGTATTCGTCTGGTGGGCGAAACGGGACAGGTCAGCGAGCCGCGTTACGTCTTCTCCATCAGCAGGTCGGCGCTGCGCGCACAGCCCTGGCGACGCGGGATGGTCTACCTGCTGCCCGGAGAAACGTTTGTCCGCCAGCCTTCTTTCCGGTTCGGCCCCTACGAGGTGCGCGTGCCGCAACTGGCCAGTCTGGTGCCGGTCAGACCGCTCGCACGGCTGGAAATCACCCCTGAGGATTTCCCTTTCTTGAACGATATCCGTGGATTGGATGACAACAGGTTCGAGGAGTACGGGCAGGCGATGCAAACGGGCGCACCCTGGCCCGACTGAGGCAGCGATACAGCTCTGGCACTATCCAGGTGTCCGCGACCTAAGTCATCTGCGAAATTTGGCCAGAATCTGTTACAATATGCTCTGCTCGGGGCGTAGAAGGCGCCGCCAGGGCGGTAAGTTCATACGGTAGAAGATGAAGTTGGATATGCAAGCAGAGGACATATCAGTGCTGGCAGTGGACGATAGTCCGGAGACGCTGTTTATCGTCGAGCACACACTGCGCCGTCATGGCTTCCGGGTGAAGTGCGCGGAATCGGGCGAGGTGGCGCTGTCTCTCCTGGAGGAGGAAGGGCTGCCGCATCTCGCCGTCGTGGACCTGCACATGCCGCCGGGCATGAACGGCTTTGACTTCTGCGAACAACTAGGCCGCTTCAGCGACGTCCCGGTGATCATGCTCACGGCCATACACGAGGAATCGACGGTCGTGCGGGCTATTCGCCAGTACGCCGAAGACTACATGATCAAGCCGTTCAATCCGAGCGAGCTGGCGGCGCGGGCCGGGCGCGTGCTGCGGCGCGTGGGCCAGT
>JAAYYY010000709.1 GCA_012515125.1 Chloroflexota bacterium | reverse complement strand
TACGAGGAAGAGGAAGAAGAGGAAATGCCCACCGCCATGGCCATCGCCTGGCGCCGCGCTGTCGGCAAGCAGGACAAGCGGCAGGGCAAACCGAACAAGCGGAACCGCCGGCGCCGGCGTGAAGATCAGGAAGAGATCTACAGCCGGACCCTACGCAACGCAGGCGACCGCGACTAGCTGAGACGTGACTGACCCGCCAACCGGCGGGTCTTCTGTCAGAAGACGGATGGGGGCCAGTCGATCATCAGTGCCTCGAGCTGTGCCCCCGCGGCGACGTGCCGGACCCCCTCTGGAACGATAACCAGAGCATTGGCCTCCACCAGGGACGTCATGACGTGGGAACCCTGCCGGCCTGTCAGCCGGGCCACGTAGGCCCCTCCTTCCTCCCGACTGACGACCGCGCGCGCGTAGGTCTCGCGCCCATCTGACGATATCTCGTCCTGCAGCGTGACCCGAACGCGGGGCCGCTCCAGCGCTGTGTGCCCAGCCATTTTTAAGATGGCCGGCCTGGCGAAGCGCTCAAAGCTGATCAGCGCCGAGACGGGATTGCCGGGCAGCCCCAGATAGGGGATTCCCTGGTAGGCGCCAAAAGCGAGCGGCTTGCCGGGACGCATCCTGACCCGCCAGAAGCCGATGTTGCCTTCCGCCTCCAGCACGGACTTGACCACGTCGTAAGCGCCCACGGATACGCCGGCCGAGCTGACAAACAGGTCCACCCTGCTCTCCAGCCCCTGCGCCAGCTTCTCCTGTACGGCGGCCTCCGTGTCGTGGGCGATGCCCAGGGGCACCGGCACGGCTCCCAGCGCCCGGATCTGCGCTTCCTGGGTGTAGCCATTGCTGTTGCGGATCTTGCCGGGCCGCAGCGGCTCCTCGACGCCGATCAGCTCGTCGCCGGTCGCCAGCACGCCTACTCGCGGGCGCCGGATGACGGGCACGTGGCCCACCCCTAAGGAGGCCAGCACGCCTATCTCCTGCGGGCGCAGGACGCGCCCGGCCGTGAGGATTTCCTGTCCGGCCTCAATATCTTCGCCGGGGAAACGCACATAGTCGTGCGGCGCAACGGCGCCATAGACTTCGATCTCCCCGGGCAGGGGACGGTCGCTATCCCGCCAGGGCTCTCCGGTCATCTCCACCGGAACAACGGCGTCGGCGCCCTCAGGCAGGGGCGCTCCGGTCATGATGCGCACCGCCTGGCCCGGCCCGACAACCATCTCCGGGGCAGCGCCCGCGGCGATGTCGCCGACGACCTGGAGCACGGCAGGCGACTCGCGGCTGGCGCCACTCACGTCGGCGGCGCGCAGCGCATAACCGTCCATCGCCGAGTTGGCGAAGGGCGGCAGGCTCTCGCGGGCGGCGACCGGCTCCGCCAGCACCCGGCCGAGCGCTTCGCTCAGCGGCAGCCGTTCCGCCTCCAGTACGGGCACGCCCGCCAGCACGCGCGCCAGCGCTTCTTCTACGGTGAGATCGTCGGTGCGGGTCATACCTGCTCCTTGCTGGCGGCGCGACCGTCCAGGCCCAGCGCTTCGGCCTCTCCCTGCATCGCCGCCAGCACGTT
>JAAYYY010000708.1 GCA_012515125.1 Chloroflexota bacterium | reverse complement strand
GGCGATAGAAGGATTCTTCCGGCTCTTCTACCTCGATAGAGCCGTCTGTCAGGTCGACGTGCAGAACTTTTCCGTGGTAACCGCTCGCCATCGTGTCCGTTTGTCAATCGGCTGGTACTGTCCGCTCGCGCTTGCTATTATAGCGGCGGGCAGCTCGCGGAGCACCTGCACCAGGCCGGCTTCGCTTCGCCGAGCGCCTACCGAACAGGCTTCCTCAGACCGGTGCTTGGTCCTTTTTTCCTAGGTTAGAGTCCTGAGACTATGAGCCGGATTCTGTTATAATGGCTGTAGGTGTAGCTAGGCTCTCAACGATCGATCCATTTTCGATAACCTCGTTCATCATCGAAATCTGGCCTGCTGCACCGGGGACTGCCATGCGGGACAAAACCATACTAGTCATCGACGACGACGAACAGATGCGCCATCTGGTCCAGTCGCTCATGGAGCAAGAGGGAGCGCGCGTCATCACGGCGCCGGAAGGGGAGAGCGCCCTTCGCCAGTTCTATCGCCACCGACCTGACCTGGTCATTGTCGATATGATGATGCCCCTGATCAGCGGTTGGGAGGTCTGCCGGCGCATCCGCGAGCTATCGGACGTGCCCATGATGATGCTGACGGCCGTCCAGGGCGACCAAGAGACGATCCGCGCGCTCGCCCTCGGCTGCGACGACTACGTGACCAAGCCGTTTTGTCCCAGTGTACTCGTCGCCCGGGCCCGCGTGCTGCTGCGCCGGTCCAATCTGGAACACGAACCGCACCCGGGTTGTAGCTATCACGATGGTTACCTGACGGTAGACCTCGACGCGCAGTGTGTGCGGGTGGAGGGCGAACCGGTACGGCTGACGCCTACCGAATTTGCGCTGCTGTCAATGCTGGTGCGCCGGGCCGGCAAGGTCTGTACCTTCGCGCAGATTATTGACCAGTTGTGGCCCGAGGGAGTAGGGGGCAGTGAGGCGGCGGTGCATACCTATATCTGGCAGCTGCGCCAGAAGCTGGAGCGCGACCCACACAACCCTCAGTATCTGATCGGGCTTCGCGACCGCGGCTATCGTTTCGATCCCCTGTCGGCTGAGAAGTTGTCTACCTTCTCCTGAGATTTCCCTGAGTTTTCACAGAGAAAGCCCATAGCCGGGCGTGTTACGATCTTCGTGGACGTAGACGCTCAGACTTCGCGCTAGGCAAGTCATTCCCTGGCAGCTTTTATTTCATTCATTTATCCCCCTGCCAGGGGAGAGGAACGGTTAAGTTTCCGGGCGTCACAAGGGGGACCGAGGTCTGGAGTTCGTCCCTCCGGCCAGAGACCGAAGGGGTCCGCGAGGGTGCGGTGATGAAGCAGTGGTATGCCTTACACACGAAGCCGTCTACCGAAGGGCAGGTAGCGGCGCACCTGAAGCGCAAGGAGATCGAGACGTTCCTGCCGCTCATATCTGAAAAGCGTCGTTCTGCAGTCTCAGGCCTCGTCCCCCTCTTCCCCGGCTATCTGTTCATCTGCGTGGATCTGCAGACAACCCGTTCGCTGTCCTGGCTGGTGCCGGGTGCGGTCTACCTGGTCGGCTATGGAGGCCAGCCAATTCCCATTCCCGACGAGGTAATCAGACTGATCGACCGGCAGGCAGCGTTGCTGTCTGCCCAGAAAGGCCACCATGCACGTTTCCGGCCCGGCGATCCTGTACGCATCACAGAGGGCCCATTCCGGGACATGGTGGCCCTCTTCGACGACAACTGCGAGCCGCAAGAGCGCGTTCACGTATTGCTCAATGCCATGAGCCGATCGCTGCGGCTGCGCGTGCCGGTATCAGCCCTGGAGAAAGCAGGGCCGCAGCATGAGCTGCCACGATCCAGACCGCCGCGGCGCACCCGCGGCCGGGGCCGGCCGATCCGGCCCCATTCCTGACCGGCCTTCCAGCCACCCTCTGTCGTAGCCGCTGCTCCGGAGGGTGATCATCAACGACAATAGTAACCGGCGACCCCACGCCGGGCTGCGAAGCTTGGCAGCCCATCGCGGCCATATTTTCCACGAACTCACTATCAGGTCTCATCCGTTCAGTTCATCATGACAAGTCTCACCGTAGTCATTCCTGCCTATAATGAAGAAAGCGGCATTGCCGCCATCGCCCGGCGCGTTCTGGCCGTTCGCGACGACCTGGCCCGCATTGGCGTCGACGAGCTGGAGCTGCTCGTAGTGGACGACGGCTCGGCCGACCGCACAGCTGCTATCGTGTCGGCGCTGGACGGTGTCTGCCTCATCCGCCATCCTCGCAACCGAGGTTACGGCGCCGCGCTGAAGACCGGTTTCTCGCAAGCCAAAGGGGAGCTAATCGGTTTCCTGGACGCCGACGGGACTTACCCGCCGGAATATTTCCCCGCACTGTGCGCGCCACTTCTGAACGGCAGCGAGCTGGCTATCGGGAGCCGCATGGCCGGGGCCGAGAGCCAGATGCCTGCCACCCGTCGCCTGGGCAATCGCTTCTTTGCCGGCCTGCTCAGCTTGCTGACCAACCAGCATGTCACCGATAGCGCCAGCGGCATGCGCGTCTTCAAGCGCGAACTGCTGGACCGCATATACCCGCTGCCGGATG
>JAAYYY010000707.1 GCA_012515125.1 Chloroflexota bacterium | reverse complement strand
GGCGATAGAAGGATTCTTCCGGCTCTTCTACCTCGATAGAGCCGTCTGTCAGGTCGACGTGCAGAACTTTTCCGTGGTAACCGCTCGCCATCGTGTCCGTTTGTCAATCGGCTGGTACTGTCCGCTCACGCTGGCTATTATAGCGGCGGGCAGCTCGCGGAGCACCTGCACCAGGCCGGCTTCGCTTCGCCGGGCGCCTACCGAACAGGCTTCCTCAGAACGGCGCTTGGTCCTTTTTTCCTAGGTCAGAGTCCTGAGACTATGAGCCGGATTCTGTTATAATGACTGTAGGTGTAGATAGGCTCTCAACGATCGATCCATTTTCGATAAACTCGTTCATCATCGAAATCTGGCCTACTGCACCGGGGACTGCATGCGGGATAAAACCATTCTGGTCATCGACGACGACGAACAAATACGCCAGTTGGTCCAATCGCTGATGGAGCAAGAGGGAGCGCGAGTCATTACGGCGTCGGGAGGGGAGAGCGCCCTTCGCCAGTTCTATCGCTACCAGCCTGATCTGGTCATTGTCGATATGATGATGCCGCTGATGAGCGGCTGGGAGGTCTGCCGGCGCATCCGCGAGCTCTCGGACGTGCCCTTGATGATGCTGACGGCCGTTCAGGGGGACCAGGAGACGGTCCGCGCGCTGACGCTGGGCTGCGATGATTACGTCACCAAGCCGTTTTGCCCCAGCGTGCTCGTCGCGCGGGCCAACGTCCTGCTGCGCCGGGCCCATCTGGAGCATGGGCGGCAGCCCGACTGCAACTACCGCGATGGTTATCTGACAGTGGACCTCGACGCGCAATGTGTGCGGGTGGAAGGCGAACCGGTGCGGCTGACGCCGACCGAATTTGCCCTGCTATCGTTACTGGTGCGCCGGGCCGGTAAGCTCTGTACCTTCGAACAGATCATCGACCAGTTGTGGCCCGAGGGCGTAGGGGGTAGTGAGGCGGCGGTGCACACCTATATCTGGCAGCTGCGCCAGAAGCTGGAGCGCGACCCGCACAACCCTCAGTATCTGATCGGGCTTCGCGGCCGCGGTTATCGTTTCGATCCCCTGTCGGCTGAGAAGCTTTCTTCCTTCTCCTGAGATTTCCCTGAGTTTTCACAGAGAAAGACCATAGCCGGGCGTGTTACGATCTTCGTGGACGTAGACGCTCAGACTTCGCGCTAGGCAAGTCATTCCCTGGCAGCTTTTATTCCATTCATTTATCCCCCTGTCAGGGAAGAGGAACGGTTAAGTTTCCGGGCGTCACAGGGGGACTGAGGTCTGGAGTTCGTCCCTCCGGCCAGACACCGAAGGAGACCGCGGGGGTGCGGTGATGAAGCAGTGGTATGCCTTACACACGAAGCCGTCTACCGAAGGGCAGGTAGCGGCGCACCTTAAGCGCAGGGAGATCGAGACGTTCCTGCCGCTCGTATCTGAAAGGCATCGTTCTGCGGCCTCAGGCCTCGTCCCCCTCTTCCCCGGCTATCTGTTCATCTGCGTGGATCTGCAGACAACCCGCTCGCTGTCCTGGCTGGTGCCCGGCGCCGTCTATCTGGTCGGCTATGGAGACCAGCCGATTCCCATTCCCGACGAGGTAATCAGACTGATCGACCGGCAGGCAGCGTTGCTGACGGCGCAGAAGGGCCGCCATGCGCGTTTCCGGCCCGGCGATCCCGTACGCATCACCGAGGGCCCGTTCCGGGACATGGTGGCCCTCTTCGACGACGACTGCGAGCCGCAAGAGCGCGTTCACGTATTGCTCAACGCTATGAGCCGCTCGCTGCGTTTGCGCGTGCCGGTATCAGCCCTGGAGAAAGCAGGGCCGCAGCATGAGCTGCCACGATCCAGACCGCCGCGGCGCACCCGTGGGCGGGGCCGGCCCATCCGGTCCCATTCCTGACCGGCCTTCCAGCCACCCTCTGTCGTAGCCGCTGCTCCGGAGGGTGATGATCATCGCTAACCTCAACCGGCGATTATCACGCCGGACTGCGAAGCCTGCCAGGTTATCGAGTCCATTTTCTCACGAACAGCCTATCACGTTTCACCGGTTCCAGAACATCATGACGAGCCTCACCGTAGTCATTCCTGCCTACAATGAAGAGAGCGGCATTGCCGCCATCGCCCAGCGCGTGCTGGCCGTTCGCGACGACCTGGCCCGGATCGGCGTCGAGGAGCTGGAGCTGCTCGTAGTGGACGACGGCTCGGCCGACCGCACAGCCGCTATCGTGTCTGCGCTAGACGGTGTCTGCCTCATTCGCCATCCCCGCAACCGAGGTTACGGCGCCGCGCTGAAGACCGGTTTTTCCCAGGCGAAAGGGGAGCTGATTGGCTTTCTGGACGCCGATGGAACGTACCCGCCCGAGTATTTCCCTGCCCTCTGCAAACCTCTGCTGAACGGCAGCGAGCTGGCCATCGGCAGCCGCATGGCCGGGGCTGAAAGCCAAATGCCCGTCACCCGCCGCCTGGGCAATCGCTTCTTTGCCGGCCTGCTCAGCTTGCTGACCAACCAGCATGTCACCGATAGCGCCAGCGGCATGCGCGTCTTCAAGCGCGAACTGCTGGACCGCATATACCCGCTGCCGGATG